>CAZZGU010000045.1:0-14023 GCA_964653755.1 uncultured Nigerium sp.
TGTCAGGCCGATCGACGAAGTCCCTCTCCAACTCCCGCGCGGCCGCCAGCCCGTCGGTCGGCTGCCCGGAGAACAAGCTCCGGTCCCCGATCAAGGCCTCATCACGCCAGCCGCGGACGCATCTTCCTCGCGACCGGCTTCAACAAGTGGGGCCTGATGAACGCCGTCGCGGCGGCGCTGAACCTGAGTTCGCAGATCCTCGGCGGGTCGATGCCCTGGGCCGTCACACTGGGACGCCGCGTCACCAAACCGACCGGCGCGCGCGGCCTGCCCGAGGCGTCCTCGACGGTGGACGGCGTGACGTGCCGCGTCTCGGGGGTGTGCACCCACCTGGGCGGTGTCGTGCGCTGGAACGACGCAGAGAAGTCGTGGGACTGCCCGCTGCACGGGTCCCGCTTCGCCGCGGACGGGACGGTGCTGGAGGGTCCGGCGGTCGAGGACCTGCCGGGGAGGCCCTGATGGGGTACGCGGCCGGATCGGGAGTCAGGTGCGCCGCCGGATCGTGGGTCAGGTGCGCGCTCAGCGGTGGACCCACTCCTGACGCTCGCCCGTGGAGTCGAGCCAGGAAACCCCGGTCAAGCCGGGCGGCCAGGGGGATTCCGGCACGGGCCCACTCCGAGGGGGCAGCTCCGCCGTGACCAGCACGACGGTGGCGTCCACGTCTACCCAGGGGTGCACGAGGACCTCGCGGTCCACCACCTCGTCGTCGAAGGTCGCCCCGACGTCGGAGGCCGCGCCCCGGATGACCAGCACCGACCGGATCGAGACCTCGTAGGTGGTCGGTGCGGTGGTGGAGTCCTCGCGGAAGTGGGAGGCGTCCAGGAAGACGGTCTCGTCCTCGCGCGGGAGAATCGTCGACCCACCACCGTAGGCGCCCTCCAGGCCGATGCGGCGCTCGGCGGCCAGCAGCCAGACCACATGCTCGACGCCATCCCGGTCGGGCACCGTCAACCCCTCGCCCGGGCCGAGGTTGCTCAGGGGGGTGCCGTCGGCCAGCCACCACAGGACCGCCAGGTCCGCGGGCGCGGTCGGCTCGTCGAGCAGTTCGACGCCGAAGGCCCGATACCCCGTCCCGGGAACGGGGGCAAGGGTCACGGGGCCGAAGCCGCCGGCGTTGCCGTCGTCCAGGAGCGCGACCCGGACGGCGTCGTCCGGCACTAGCCCGAGGACGACGGTCCGGAAGCGGGCGATGTCGCTGTGGCCCACGGACGCCTTCCTGCCCAGGCCGGCGATGCTCGACCGCGCCAGGACGAGGCTCTGGCCGTCCTCGACGACGGCGTAGGTGACCGTGTCCCGGGGCTCCACGCTGACAGAGAAGGCATGACCGCCCACGTCGAGCGAGGCCGTGGCCGGGGCGGGGGTGGGCGTGGCCATAACCGGGGGCTGCGACGGCCGGCCCAGCAACAGGCCGCCACCGGCGATGGCGATGACGAAGGCGACGAGGACGCCTCCGGCGGTGAGTCGGCGTCGGGCGACCCGGCGCCGCCCGACCGCCACGAGGGCCGCCGCGTCGAAGGGACCCACGTCGCGAGCGGCGTCCTCGAGGGCGTCGGCGAGGTCCGACCGGAACTGCGCGTCCTGGCTCACGGTTACCTGCCTTCCGTGACGTCGAGGTGAGCGGCGCGGCCCCTCAGGGCGGCAAGGCCGCGGGAGGCGGCGCTCTTGACGGCCCCGATCGAAATGCCGAGGACCTCGGCGCAGTCGGCCTCGGAGAGGTCCTCGAAGTAGCGCAGGACCACGACCGCCCGCTGCTGGCGCGGGAGCGCGGCGAGCAGCCGGACCAGTTGGTCGCGGTCCTCGGTGCGGGTCTCGGGAGTCGCCGGCCGGTCCGGAGGGGTTTGGGTGGGGAACTCACGCCGAGTGGCGCGCCAGGCGTCCACCCGCGCGTTCGCCATGACGCGCCGCGTGTAGGCATACGCCTCAGCTCGGCGGATCCTCGGCCAGGCGCCGTAGGTCCTCACGAGGCTGGCCTGGACCAGCTCGCGTGCGGCGTCCGGCGAGCCCGTGAGCCCGACGGCCACGCGGACCAACCGCGGGGTCTCGGCCTCGACGAACGCGGTGAATTCCGCGTCGCGGGTGGCCTTTCCCGTTCCGAACACCGGTCCTCCTGGTCGACCGCCCGATCTGCGTTGTCAATGTCCCACACG
This sequence comes from uncultured Nigerium sp., assembly GCA_964653755.1. GTDB lineage: Bacteria > Actinomycetota > Actinomycetes > Propionibacteriales > Propionibacteriaceae > Propioniciclava. The sequence goes on from CAZZGU010000045.1 coordinate 2,148, forward strand.
CGGCAGGAGCCCATCGGGTTGCCTGGATGGTTCCGCGGAATGCTTCCACGTGCGCGACACTCACACTCCTGACAACCGCGTTCGTTCAGGACGCAGCCCGGATGTCAGGAGTGTGAGTGTCGGCGCCCCCGGGCCACCAAGCCCAGGAACTCGCCCTCCAGCGGATCGGCGATCGCGCTCTCCAGCACCAGTCCGGCGATGGTCGGGGACCGCCGCACCGCCTCGAGCGCGAACAGCGATCCGACCGGCCCGTCAGCGGCCCAGGAACCGCCTCCATCCACGTCATCGATGCTGCCGGCAAGGTCAGGTTCTCCTGTCGAAACGAGTTCATGTACTCGCTGAGACCGTCAGGCATCGTCGACGTGGCCGGCCAGTACGGCTCCTCCTATCCCACGCCGTCGATGCCCGTCGACGCGCAGGATAACGTCTTCCTCGACTTCGACCCCGGCCTTGATCACTCACACTTCAAGTCTCTGGAGTTCACATGTGAGGTGGACGAGTTCAAGTCTGCCTGCTCAAGACCCAGTCGGTGCGTCCGACCCACCCCGATCGGCAGGTGGTCGCCGGCACGTCAATCGTCGACTTGGACGCCGGACTGATGGCGTCCTTCCTCACGGCTGCCAAGGCGGCGTCCCGTCGGTATGCGGCGGCCAGCGATGAGCAGATCCTGCTGTACACCGGCGTGACCGCACGCACCGGTGAACTGACGCTCGCGGGCCTCTACGCGATGGGGGTGGCCCCGCAGTCCGTCTCGCCGAGCTTGGGCATCACGGCCGCGGCCCAACTCCCGAGGACGAGTGAGGGCCCCCGCAGCCATGATCTGGTGCATCTGGTGGGCCCCATCCCCGACCTGCTCGAGGACGCCATGGCGTCGGTGGTTCGCAACACGCGCACTGCCATGGGTTACGACGATCGGGGACACGGTGTCGACCGGACCGAGTTGCCCATGCGTGCCATCCGCGAGATCGTCGCCAACGCCTTGGTCCACCGCAATCTGGACGCAATCACCGACTCCAAACGTGTCGAGATCCGCCTGCAACACGACCGGCTGGTGATCACCAGTCCCGGCGGTCTTTTGGGGGGTCTCCGAGAGCCAGTTGGGGCGTCCAGGTGCCAAGAGCGCCGTCAACCCGATGCTGTCCGACCTGTGCAAGTACGTGCGCATGCCGGACGGCAGCCGCGTCATCGAAGGCGAGAGTGGCGGGATCCGCGAGGCGATTCAGGCCCTGCGCGACGCGGTCTGCGTCCGCCCCGGTTCATCGATACGGGCATCCAGTTCAGCGTCGTCATCTCCCGCCACACCCTGATCAGCGAGGACGATCTGGCTTGGCTCAGCACCGTCGCCGAGGGGCTCGACCTCTCGAGCGAGGAGCGAGCCATCCTCGTCTCCATGCGCCACGGCGGCACATGGTACAACACGCGCGTGCGCCAGGAGTTCGCCCCTCTGGATTCTGTGGCCGCCCGACGTACCCTGCAGCGGCTGGTCGACACCGGGCTGGCGCAATCCCATGGTGAGCGAGGCAACACCGCCTACACCATCGCCCACCGCCACGCGGCACCCAGCCGAGACGAGGTGTTGGTCGAGGAAGTGTCGCCAGCGCAACCCACTGTGCCCACCGAGGGCAAACCAGGACGCCGCGCCGGCCGGAACACACAACACATTCTGGAGGCGCTGGATTCGCCCAAGTCCGTGCGGCAACTGGTGGCGACGACGGGACTGACCGACGGCCAGGTTCGCTTCGCACTCAACAGCCTCATCGACTCCGGACAGGTGGAGATGCTGGGGGCACAAGGCGTCCGCTCCCCACCTCGGAATCCCGGACGCCGTGGCGCAACAACTGGAGGCCAAACCCAACCGCTGGTGGGACAGGTGGTGTCAGGCCCGGCGTCACCGACGTGTACTGAGCGGCCAGAACGCGGACAGCCCGCGCCTCTCCGTACCCACGGCCGACAGACGGGCGAGGTTGAGCGTCGGCGCGTGCGGCATCGGACCGCAACACGATCCCCAGCCCCGTCATCGCCCCGCCGGAGCGCGCCAACAGCCCCGCTGCAGAGAACCTCAGCGCACCCGGAATGCTGAGGATGTCCTGGTAGGCGCGCGCCCCACGAGTCTGACACAGGCGGCACCACTCGCAGGGGCAGTGGCGATGGCGGACGATCGGCGTCACCCCTCGTCCGCGGGGACGGCCCCCTTCCCGGTCGGTCAGTGACGAAGCACGCCCGGCAGCATCAAGACGGTTCCCCACGCCAGGGCGCCCACCGTGCCTGCGAGCCACAGGGCGAGCCAGACGAGGTGGGGCAGGTGGGCGAGTCGGGCGGCGTCCGAGCCCGCCCGGAGACGGCCCCGGCTGAGCGCCAGTTCGATCACGGGGCGGGGGCCGGCCAGCAGCAGCAGCCACGCCAGCGAGGTACCACCGGTTCAACTGGTTGGTAATTCACGAACCCGACCCGACTGAAACGTCGGAACCCCACCGGCAACTCAACCATGCGACACCCCTCCAGTGCCGAGGCCAACACCTGAGCCTAGCCCCGCGGCGCCCCCGACGCCTCCGCCGTGCCCGGCTGGCAGTTTCAGAGACCGAACAGCTCGCTGTGGATGCGGGACCCGGGCACGCCGAGCGCCCGTGCGGATTCCGTGACCCGGACGTTGAGGGATTCGGGGCCGCAGACGAACACGGTGGCATCGGTGATGTCACCGAGCAGTGAGCTGAGGTGTTCGGGGCTCAGGGGGTGGAGGGTGCGGGACCCGGGGAGGAGGTGGAGCCGGAGGGCGCCTGCAGTCTCCAGTTCCCGGAGGTCGTCGACGAGGACGAGGTCCTCCGGGAGGGAGGCCCGGTAGACGACGTCCACGGCGGCGGCGTCCGAGGTGAGTCCCCGGGCGAGGGACACGATCGGGCCGATTCCCACGCCCCCGGCCACCAGGACGTGCCGGGAACCCTGCGCCCTGGCTGGGGTCATGACCCCGTAGGGCCCCTCGAACGTCACGCGGGTTCCCTTCGGAATCCCCGCCAGCGCCGTGGACGCGTCACCCAACGCCTTGACGGTGATCCGCAGCCGGTCCCCGTCGGCGGCGGACACCGAGAACGGGTGCGCCTCGTAGGCGAGTCCGCGATGCCGGAACCGGAAGTTGAGGAACTGCCCCGGCTGCAGCCGCAGGCGCGCGAGGTTCCGGCCGGTCATCCACACCGAGACCACGTCATCGGATTCGCGGTCGACGCCAGCGACGACCAGGCGGTGACGGGCCGAGCGCACGGCCGGGACCACCGCCCGGTTCCACACGATGAGCCCCAGCACGAGCGCGTACAGCGCCACCCAGAACGTCCGCGCGGCTCCGTTGGAGAACGTGTCCCCGGCCACCACCTGGTGGAAGAACGCCAGGACGATCCCGAGGTAGGTGAGCAGGTGCACGGTCCACCAGGTCTCGTGCCTCAGATGCCCGCGGAGCCGTCGCCACGAGGTGAGGCCGGCGGCCGCCATCGCCAGCAGTCCGGCGATCGCCGGCACGATGCCCGGGTTCTTCCGCACGACGACGCCGATGCCGGCCAGCCAGGAGGCGTTGGCCTCCAGCGCGTTCGCGGTGACGATCAGCAGCACGTGGGCGACGATCAGCCAGAGCGACCACGGCGCGATCTTCCTGTGCCAGGCCACCAGGCGGTCCTGCCCGAACGCCCGTTCCAGCACCGGCCACCGGGTGATCAGCAGCAGCAGGAACAGCATCAGGGACGTGCCCACCACCGCGGCCACGGACGACACGGCCTTCAGCGCTCCGACCCGGCCCGCGACCGGCAGCGCCTCCTCGATCGCGAGGACGAGCGCGACGCCACCGAGCAACACGGCCACTCCGAGCGCAACCAGACCGGCGACCCGATGGTGCCGCCACACCCGAGCCCGGTCCACCCGCCCGGACAGTGACGGTCCGGTCGAGCCGACGCCGCCGGCTCGAACGTCGAGCCCGGGTTGGCTGTGGGAGACCATGACACACTCCTGAAGTGAGACTTGTTCGTCTCATGTTAGTGGTGGAGTCACCCCACCACAATCGGACGCCAACCCTCGACCAGCGTGTGCCACACGAGCCGTGCCGGGTCGGAGCGCCCCGCCGCGACAGCCGCCTGCAGCAGCGTCACCAACGCGGTCATCGCCCACGCCGGATCCAGGTCACCCCGGAAGATGCCCGCGTCCCTGCCTTGACCGATGAGCGCGACGACCGGAGCAAGCACGGCGTCCCGGGCGGGAGCGAACTCCGGATCCCGGGGAACGCCCAACACCACCAGAGCCCGGAACCCGACGCTCTCGGCTGCAAGGCCGTCGAGGACCCGCCGCAGGGCGGCGTCCGCCGGCCCGTCGTCAATGCGGGCCTCCTCAACCGCCCGAGTGGCGGACTGCAACGCCCAGGACGCCAACTGGTGCAGCAGGTCCGCCCGCCCGGTCACGTGGCGGTAGAGGGTGGCCCGCCCCAACCCCGCCCGGGCAACGATGTCGTCCATGCTCGCCGCCGGGTCCTCTGCGAGAACCTCGGCCGCAGCCTGCAGGATCGCCTCGTGGTTGCGCTGGACGTCGCTCCGTCCGCCCCTGCCCGGCATCACGCCTCCCTGGTCAGGCGGAACACCCGGAAACGGGCCCGTCCCAGCGGGCCCTCGCGGCCGAGTGCGAACGCCTGGCCCGGCTCGACCTGCCAGTCAGGGAAGTCCGCGGCGAGGCCCGAGGCGGTCACGCCCACTCCGACCAGGCCCGGACGCCGATCCATGCCCACCACCAGCACCGAGGAACGCGACGCCGCCAGCCGACCCACGCCCTCGGCGACCATCCGCCGGCCTGCCGGGCGAAGACCGTGGTAGCAGCCCACGTCCACGAAGACCGACACGCCCGGCCGGAGTCCATGCACCTCCGACAGCCGGCGCACATCCCCCACCACGAACCGGACGTCGAGCCCCGCACCCTCCGCCGACCGGCGAGCCTTGTCGATCGCCACCGCCGAGGCGTCCACCCCCGTCACCGCCCAGCCCCGCCTGGCCGCCGCAAGGCTGTGCTCCCCCGACCCACAGCCCAGGTCCACCAGGCTCCGGCCCGCGGCGGAACCGTGCCAGGCCTCCTCGCGGCCCAGCAAGCGCTCCACCAGAGCGGACTGGGCGCGCCCCGCAGCCACCCACGGCGTCAGGCCCCCGCGATACAACAGCTCATACATGAGACGAGTATGTCTCGCCGACGCCGAACACCCGTGCCGCAGAGCCGCCTGTTCGCACCGCTTGTGGTGGGGGTGGGCCTCCGGGCGCGGGTGTCGCACGTGAGGCTCCCGGTGACCCAGGAAGTCAGGTCCGCGCCAGGGATTCCACACGAGGCACGTCGGCCTCATCGCCCCGGCCGGAGAGGGCCCTCTGCGCGGTTGGTACCGGCAGGGGTTCCGCTCGACGATCCACACGATCGCGCGGACCGACGACCCCCACCCCCGGAGCGGTCCGGTTGCCGCGCCGTCTCTGGACCTCTCGTTCATCCGAGGGGGGCTTGTCGAGATCGCCACGCCCCACGCCGGCGGGGCCCGACGTCCATGACAGCCCCAAGTCCGCTACTATCTGCGCATGAATGCAGATAGGTACTCAGACCTCCCGCCCGAGGAGGACGTGGAGTACGCCGTCAGGATGTTCAGCATGCTGGCGGAGGCGACACGGGTCCGGCTGCTGTGGGCGCTGCTCGAGGGCGAACTCTCGGTCGGCGAGCTCGCCGCCCGCGTTGGGAAGAAGGCGCCGTCGGTCTCCCAACACCTGGCCAAGCTGCGGATGTCGGGCATGGTGCGCACCCGACGCGACGGCAACCAGATGCTCTACCGGGTCGCGAACGACCACATCGGGCGGGTGATCGTGGATGCGATCCAGAACGCCGAACACGCCACGGACAACCCGCCCACCCATCACCGGACGCCTGCAGCCTGGGCGGCCGCGAAGGGAGGCGTCACGCCATGAACGACGGATCACACGACCACGACCACGACCACGACCACGACCACGACCACGACCACGGGCTCTGGGGACGGCTGCGGCATGCGATCACCCCGCACTCGCACGACGCCGCCGACTCGCTCGACTCCGCCCTGGAGTCGAGCGCGCGGGGAATCCGGGCGGTCAAGATCAGCCTGGTCCTCCTGGGCATCACGGCGCTGGCGCAACTGCTGGTCGTGTACGTCTCCGGCTCGGTGGCGTTGCTGGCCGACACCATCCACAACTTCTCGGACGCCCTGACCGCGGTGCCGCTGTGGATCGCGTTCGTCCTGGGACGCCGCCCCGCCACCAGGCGCTACACCTACGGCTACGGCCGCGCCGAAGACCTCGCCGGCTTGTTCGTCATCGCCATGATCGCGCTCTCGGCGGTGATGGCCGGCTGGCACGCGGTCCAGCGCCTGCTCAACCCCGCCCCCCTGGACAACGTCGGATGGGTCGCCCTGGCCGGGTTCCTCGGTTTCCTGGGCAACGAGGCGGTCGCCCTGTTCCGGATCCGCGAGGGCAGGGCCATCGGGTCCGCCGCCCTGGTCGCCGACGGCTACCACGCCCGGACCGACGGCTTCACCTCCCTGGCCGTCCTGGCCGGGGCCGGGGGCGTCGCCCTCGGATGGGACCTGGCCGACCCCGTCATCGGCCTGGGCATCACCGCCGCGATCCTGATGGTGCTGCGGACGGCCGCCCGGGACGTCTTCCGTCGCCTCATGGACGGGATCGAGCCCGAACTGGTCGAGGCGGCCGAGTCGACCCTCGCGGCGGTCCCGGGCGTGACGGCCGTCCGCCGGGTGCGCATGCGCTGGATCGGCCACGAGATCCACGCCGAGGCCGAACTCGACATCGACGCGACCACGACGCTGGCGGACGCTCACCGCGTCGCGCACCGCGCCGAGGAGGCACTCCTGCGCACGACGCCCAGACTCACCGCCGCGGTCGTCCACGCCTGCCCGGCCCACCCCTGACCCGGGACCGACAAGCACTTCCAAGGCGTTCAGGTGAGGATGGTCACCCGGGCCCTGCCCGCCCACGATGGGCCTCCCGGGGGCGCGCCCGATGCCGCCCCTCGTCACCCGCGCGGCTACCGGAAGACGTCCAGGATGCGTTCCCACAGTGTCTTGCGGGGCTCGGGCCCGGCGTCGTCGGCCGGCGGCGGCTCCTCGGACTGCGCGTCGGTCAAATACACGAACTGCACCCGCTCGATGCCGGTGTTCTCCGGGCTGGTGAACGAGGTCAGGACGTAGTCCCCGGGCAGGAAGTCGGCCATGGCCTCGTCGATCCTGTCGCTCATCTGCTGGTCCATGTCGCTGGTCTCGTCGCGCAGCGTGTCGGCCCCGCCGCTCAGCACCCGCCCCGAGGAGCCCAACACGTCCAGGCCCCGTGCGAACTGCGCCGATCCGCTGCTGTAGGTCCCCACGCCCGAGGCGTACTCGTGCAGTCCGGCCCCGAACAGGTCGTCCCCGGACAGCAGCTGCCCGTGCCCGCTCACGAGCGCGTCGCCGCCTTCGGCCAGGTGCCCGGCGCCGTCGACGATCAGTCCGGCCTGGGACGCGAACTCCCCGGCGCCCTCCTGCAGCGCCTCGAGGCCGGAGTGGAGCTGGCCGGCACCGTCGGCCAGCTCGGCGGCCCCGTCGGCCAGCTCCTGACCGGCCGCGGCCAGCGTCACCAGGCCGTCACTGAGCTGCCGCGCGCCGTCGAGCAGGCCCGGCTCGCCGCTGACGCCCACGTAGGCCTGCTCCACGCCGTCGACGTACGCGACCAGACCCTCGTGGAAGGTCCGGTAGCTGGAACCCAGGACGCGGAGGCCGTCGGTCAGCTGCGCGAGGTCCTCCACGGTGACCGCCTGCAGCGCGCCGTTGAGCCGCGTGATGAAGCCCCTCACCGTGTCGAACTCGGCCTCCATCCGTTCCAGCGCTGCCAGGAGACCGTCCACCAGCGGGTCGAGCCCGTTCAGGGCCGCCTTGATGCGCCGCAGTTCTGCGCTGGCCTCAGCCAGTTGGCGTCCCTGCCCGGCCATGTAGTCCAGCAGCGCCTGCGCCTCGGGGTTGTCGGTGACGTCGATCCCCAGGCGGTCCGTCACCGCGGTGGCGTCCTGGAGGTCGGCGGCGATCTCCTCGATCCGGGTGACCGACGTGTCGAAGCGGGTCAGCGAGTCGCGCAGCAGGGCGAGGAACGTCTCGAGGTCGGCGGCCTCCACGGTGCGGGCGAACGCGTCGAAGCTGTCGGAGCAGTCCTGCAGCAGGCCGACCAGCAGGTCGACCTCCTCCTTCGTCAGGGGGAAGCTCAGCGCGGCGTCCAGCAACTCCAGGGCCCGGAGGATCTGGGCCGAGCCGCCCACCAGGCTGGGCTCGGCGTACTTCCCCTGCTCGGTGAGCTGTCGAAGCCCCTCGGACAGCTCTGCGAGGCCGTCCGTCAACGCCACGCCGCCGTCGGCGGTCCCGGCCAGTCCGGAGCTGAACTGCCCCACTCCCGCGCTGTAGACGCCGAGGCCCGAGGACAGTTGCGCACCGCCGTCCGCCAGCTGGTCGATGCCTCCGGCGAAGGTCCCGATGCCTTCGCCCAGGCCGGCCATGCCGGCCGAGAACTCCGCGACGCCGTCGTTGTAGGCGCGTAGGCCGGCGTCGAAGTCCCCGCGGCCTGCCGCGAGCAGGTCGAACCCCGAGGCGATGTCGCCAGCGCCGTCCGCGAGCTCCGATGCCCCCCTGCTCAGGTCGGCGGCGCCGTCCGCGACCTGGTCGACGCCCTCGGTGAACCTGCTGACCTCCGAGGCCAGCTGGGCGATCGCCTGCTGCAACTGGACGAGGTCGGACACGTACTCGGCAGGGTTCGGCAGCTCGATGAACGTCACGAAGGGCAACCCGGCCGCCTGGATCTGGCCCAGGTGGGCGTCCCGGGCCACGGCGGTGACGACGAAGACCGACTCCTTGCCCGGCATCGAGGTGAGGTTGACCACCCTGGTTCCTCCTGCGGCGGCGATCGTCGCCCCGTCGGCGGTGATCTCGCTGAAGTACTCCGTGTCCAGGTTGATCGAGATCTGCAGCATGTAGTTCTCGAAGAACACCGGGTCGACGGCGGGGTTCTTCCGGACGCCCACGTGGATCCGCAGGTCGCCGGAGCCTCCCTGCAGCTCGTCCGGGGAGACGAGGCGGTCGTCGAGCCAGTACTCGAAGGCGAGCAGCCACGGCATGTCGCGGCCCGCCAACTCGCCCTGGTAGTAGAAGTCCCCCGGGGTGGTCGAGATGTCGACCCGGTCGCCGGTCAGGGTGATCGCATCGGTCGTGGTGAGGTTGACGACCTGGCGGTAGTCGCCGCGGTCGGCGAACCGGCCCGGGGCGTCCGGGAAGGCGTTGACCACGAAGATGCTGTCGATCGCGCCGCCGGCCCCCATGCGGGCGTAGACGACCTCCTCCTTCGGCGGGGGCGTCGGCTCGCCGAACGCGGGCGCGGCGGCCAGCACCAGCATTCCCAGGACCAGGGCGACGACTCTTCTCACGGTGAGCTCCTCACGAAGCGCGCTTTCCAGGTGGTCTTCTCAATGACGGGGTCGAACGCCAGCAGCAGGCCGGGCAGGAACAGGTAGACCATCACGAACGACAAGGCGGCGCCCCGGCCCAGCACCGTCCCCAGTTGCGAGACGACCTCCAGCGACGAGACAGCCGCCAGGATCAGGCCGGCCGACATCAGGATGAGTGCAGGGATGAGCAGGACGCCGAAGGTCTCGCCGACCGTCCGGGCGACGGCCTCCCGCCTGCCGACGTGCTCCCGGTTGGCGAGGTAGTGCTGGGTGAACAGGATGGCGTAGTCGACCGTGGCCCCCAGCTGGACGGTGCTGACCACCAGGTAGCCGATGTAGGCCAGGTGCGTCCCGGTCAGGTAAGGCACCGTCAGGTTGATCCAGATGGAACCCTCGATGGTGAGCACCAGCAGGAACGGGATGATCAGGGACCTGAAGCTGATGAGCAGGACCAGCCCGACGGTCACCATGGCCAGCCCGTTGACGACGAGGTTGTCGGCCGTGATGGTCACCTTCATGTCGGAGGTCACGACGGACTCACCGGTGAGGTGGTAGCGGTCGGGATAGTACTCCTGGGCGATGGCGCGCACCCGGTCGACGAGGGCGAATGCCGCGACACCCTCCTTGTCGCTGTCCACGGTCAGCACGATGCGGGAGTAGTTCTCGCTGAGGAGGGACGACAGCTGTTCCGAGGGCAGCACCTGAGACGGCAGCAGCCGCCCGACCTGCGACTGGTAGGAGGCGATCGCGATCACTTCCGGCAGCCCGGACAGCTCCTGCTCGAGCTGGTACTCCCGCCCCCAGTCACCCCGTGGCACCAGCAGGGCCATCGGCAGGTGCCGCCCGAACTCCTCCTGGATGAAGACGCGGTCGGCCGCCTCGCGTGACCCGGCCGGGTAGTCGGTGGTCCCGTAGCGGAAGTCGTTCATGCCCTGGGCGATGAAGCAGAACGGCAGCACCACTCCGATGGCCAGCAGCCACGGGGCGGCCCGCGAGATCATCCTTCCGAGCCCGCCGAAGTCGGGGAGCAGGGGGCGGTGGGTCGTGGCCTCCGCCCACCGGTCGAGGACGGTCATCAGCGCCGGCATGAAGAGGATCACGCAGAGCAGGCTGAACAGCACCCCCTTGGCCAACACGATTCCGAGGTCGGGGCCGAGCCGGAAGCTCATGAACACCAGCGCCAGGAAGCCGAGGATCGTCGTGGTCGACGCTGCCAGGATCGCCGTGGAGCTCTCCACGACGGCCGCCTGGAGCGACTCGCGGCGTCCCACCCCCGCCGCGGCATGTCGTTCCCGCGCGTGCATCAGGAAGATCCCGTAGTCCATCGAGACGGCCAGCTGCAGGACGCCGGTGACGGCCTGGGTGAGGAACGACACCTCCCCGAGGAGGACGTTGGAACCCATGTTGAGCACCACTGCCACGCCGATGGTGACCAGCAGGATGACGGGGTCGAGCCAGGACCGGGTGGAGAACAGGAGCAGGATCACCCCGAGGGGCACCATGATCAGCATGATCGTCGTGACCTCGGAGCTGGTGCCCATCTGCGCGAGGGCGAGGTCGATGAGTTGTCCCTCGACCGCACCGGCGGGCGTGGCCACCTCCTGCAACCGGGCCATGGTCTGCGGGGAGGTGTCGAGGCCGGCGCTGACCTGGTAGAGCGCTCCCCCGTCGGTGTAGTAGCTCTCCACCGTGTCGGAATCCTGGACGGCCAGGGGCTGCTTGAGGTCGATGAAGTCGTCCAGCCAGATGACCGAGTCGATGGCCGGGAGGGCGGCGATCCGGTCCTTGACCTCGAGCGCCTCGACGATGCCCACGTCCGGGACGAAGACCCGCACGTTGGGCACCGCGTCGTCGAACTCGTCCTCCATCACGTGGAGCGCGACGGTCGAGGCCGCGCGCTCGGGCACGTAGTCGGCCAGGTTGTAGTTGATCCGGACGCTGGGGATGAGCAGGCCGCTGAGGACCGTGAGCAGGCCGAACAGCGCGAGCATCAGCCTGCTGTGGCTGATGACCAGCCCGGCGACCTTCTCCATGCGACGCTCAGGCCTGTTCTTCTCGACGTCGCGTCACCGCTGACGCGCCGAGCGTGAGCAGACGACCCCCTCCCGAACCTCCAGTGTTCCACAGGCACCGCGTGCGGCGGCCGGCGTCACCCGTCGGTTGAGCCGGCGCCGACGAACTGCCGGATGGAGGTGGCCGTCCGTTGGATGAACCGCCGGCGGATCGGGGGGTCGACGCGGTCCAGCGACAGCTAGGGGTTGAGGTCCTCGAGCTCGGTACGGGGCCGACGCCGACACGCACACTCCTGACAATCGGGCTCGCTCCGGAACAAGCGCGAATGTCAGGAGTGTGCGTGTCGTGGCCGGCCGGGTCGAGCCGCA
>CAZZGU010000046.1:0-13957 GCA_964653755.1 uncultured Nigerium sp.
GTTCAACTCGTAGGACTCGCCCGCCCGGGGGGTGGCCGAGGGAAGGTCAGCGGTGAGCAGGACACCCACGACGCCGGCGCACAGGCCGGACAGCACGTAGATCCAGGTCTCGACCTTCTTGGTGGGGACTCCGGAGAGCTGGGATGCGCGCAGGTTGCCACCCATTGCGTAGAGCCAGCGCCCGAACGGCGTCTTGGTGAGCAGGATCGAGAACACGATCGCGAAGACGATCATGATCCAGATCGGCATCGGCACGCTGAGGGGCCGGGAGGCCATGACCTCGATGAACCCGGTGTTGCCGATGGCGGGGATGCCCCTGAGCTCCGCGGTGATCGGGATGCCGCCGGTCATGAGCAGCGCAGTGCCACGGGCCACGTAGAGCATGCCCAGGGTCGCGATGAAGGGGGCCACCTTGAACCTGGTCACCAGGATCCCGTTGATCCAGCCGATCAAACCGCCCGTGAGGATGGCGATCAGCACCACCGCCCACACCATCGGGTATGCGGTGATGTCGGTCAACGGAACTCCCCAGCCCCGGAGCAGGTAGCCGGCCATGACACCGGAGAGCCCCACGATCGAACCGACCGAGAGGTCGATGCCGCCGTTCAGCACCACCAGCAGCATGCCAAGGGCGAGCAGCGCGTTGAGGGCGACGTGCTTCGTCATCAGGATCAGGTTGCCCACGGTGAGGAAGTTGGGGCTGAGGAAGGAGAAGATCAGGATGACGACGACCAGTCCCACCAGAGCACGTCCCTCGACCAGAGCCCGGTTCCAGTCGATCTGGCGTCCCCCGGAGCCGGCCGACGCCGGTCCGCCGGCGGGCTTCGCTGCAGGTTGTGTGGTGGTCACTGGAGGCCTCCCTCTTGCTCATTGTGTTCGATGACTGCTTCACCGGACGCAGCCATGACCTCCTCGCGCACGGCCGTGCGCGAGTCGAATGTGCGGACGATGCGTCCCTTGTTCATCACGATGATGCGGTGAGAGGCCGTCAGCGCCTCCCCCACCTCGGAGGTGACGTAGAGGACGGCCAGCCCGTGCTTGGCCTGCTCGAAGAGCAGTGCGAAGATCTCGCCCTTCGCCCCGACGTCGATGCCGCGGGTGGGCTCGTCGAGGAGGATGACCTTGGGCTGGGTGAGGAGGACCTTGCCGATGATCACCTTCTGCTGATTGCCCCCGGACAGGGACATGATCGAGGCGTCGGGGCCCTCGGTCTTGACCCGCACGTCGCGGATCTTCTCCTGGGTGAGTTCGCGCTCACGCTCCTTGGAGAGGAAGAAGCGTGGAGCGATGCGGTTCATGGCCGAGAGAACCATGTTGCGTCCGACCGTCGTGCTCTGCACGATCCCGTCACGCTGTCGGTTCTCAGGGACGAGCCCCACGCCGAAGGCGATCCGCTCGCGGATGGACATCCTGGTGATGCTCTCCCCGTTGACCACGATGTCCCCGGTCTGGATGTCGTCGCGTCCGGCGAGCGCCTCCATCAACTCGGTGCGCCCAGCACCCATCAGGCCGTACAGGCACACGATCTCGCCGGCCCGCACCTTCAGGGACACGCCGTCGACCACGACCTTGCCGCCGCCCTCGGGGCTCACCACCGTGACGTTCTCGATGTCGAGGACCACGTCACCGTACTTGCGCTCCGCGTCGCGGAAGTCGTACTCGGCCTCCCGGCCGACCATCTTGCTGACGACCCATGGCAGGTTGATGTCCGCGGCGTTCGCCGTGGCGACGAGGTCACCGTCACGGAAGACCACGGCGTAGTCGGCGATCTCGAGGGCCTCCTCGAGGTGGTGGGAGATGTAGATGATCGCGACGCCCTGGGACTTCAGGTCGCGGATGACCTTGAAGAGCACCCCCACCTCGTTGGCGCTCAGGGCCGACGTCGGCTCATCCATGATGAGGATCCGCGCGTCCGCCGAGAGCGCCCGCGCGATCTCCACCACCTGCTGCTGCCCCAGACGAAGGGACTCGACCAACGTGTCCGGGGAGAGCTTCTCCTCCAGACGCTCCATGAGGGCCGCGGTGATGCGCTCCTCTTCCTTGTAGTCGACGAGCCCAGCCTTGTTGCGCAACTCGCGGCCCACGAAGATGTTGTCCCGGATGCTGAGGTTCGGGCAGAGGTTGAGCTCCTGATGGATGATCGCGATGCCTTTGCCGAGGGCGTCCGTGGTGGACTGGAGTTCGACGGGGATCCCGTCGAGGATGAGTTGCCCTGCGGTCGGCTTCTCGACCCCGGCGAGGATCTTCATGAGGGTGGACTTCCCGGCCCCGTTCTCTCCGAAGAGCACGGTGACGCTCCCCCTCCGGACGTCGAAGTTGACGCCCTTCAGAGCACGGGTGACCCCGTAGGTCTTGACGATGTCGACGGCGCGCAGGACGACGTCGCCGGTGTCCGGGGCGGTCGGGGAACCCAGCGAGTCCGCTGTCTCCACGGTCATCCCTGGACCTCCACCTTGAGCGGCTGGACGATGATCTGGTTGGGAGCTCCACCGGTCACGAACGCCCCGTGGACGGTGACGGTCTTGCCGGGCAGGCTCGCCAGGTCGAGGCTGCCGATGACCTTCTCCTGCACCAGCAGCTTCAGGTTGTTGGCCACCGACTGGTAGGTGGTCTGGTCGGCGAAGTCCCCGAAGGTGATCTCGCCGGTCACGTCGCGGACGGTGGTGCCGTTGATCGCGTTCGAGACGGGGACGCGGACGGTGTAGCCGCCCTGGACGTCCGGCGTCAGCAGGGTGATCCAGTTCTCGTCGACCGAGTCCACGGGAGCCGTCACCTTGACAGGAACCGTGAACTTGCCGCTGCCGGAGTCGACGCCGAACTTCGCTCCGGCGGCGGCCGGGTCAGCAGCCAGCGCGGGAGCGAACTCCGTGAGGTCGACGGCCCTCTCAACCACGGTCTCGGTGATCTGGGGGAGTTCCTTGGCCGCGAACGCGGCGGGATCGAACGCTGCGGGATTCACCTCGGCGGCCTGTTCCGGGTTCAGCCACTTGGTGGTGAGGGCCATCGTCAGGAGCAGCAGGAGCGCCACCCCGATGGCCACCAGGCGGGGAAGGCCCACCTTGCGCGCCGATGGCTTGGCCGGAGCCGGCGCTCGTCCGGTGTCGGTTGTCGACGACATCGTTGGTCCCTTCAGATCGAATGTCGGTGTGGGCAGCTCACCGGGTCAGGGGATGAGCGAGACCTTGATAGATTCCTTGCCCGAGGCGACCAGGTCGAGGCCCTTCTGGAAGTCGGCCAGGGGCAACTGGTGGGTGCAGATCTCGTCCATGGGGAGGCGACCGGTCTCGAGCATCCTGATGGCAGCGGGCCAGCAGTGCGGGCCGAGATGGGCGCCGCGGACGTCCAGTTCCTTGTCGTCACTGATGATCGACCAGTCGACGCAGACGTCTTCCTTGAAGACGGAGTACTCCACGAACCGGCCGAGCTTCCGCAGCGCCGTGAGGCCCTGCAGGACGGCCGAGGGATGACCCGAGCCCTCGAGGTAGACGTTGGCGCCGAGGCCATCGGTCATGTCCTTGATGATCTGGATCGCGTCTTCCCTGGCGATGTTGATGGCCTTCGTGGCTCCCGTGCGCAGCGCGATCTCGAGCTTGCGGTCGTCCATGTCGAGTGCGACGATCTCGCGCGGGAACTTGGCCGCGGCGCCGGCGATCATCGACAGGCCGATCGGGCCGCAGCCCGCGACCACGACGACGTCGTCGAAGAGGATCTGGGCGCGCTCGACGGCGTGGAGGGCGCAGGACAGCGGCTCGGCGAAGGCGGCATGGGCCGGCGGCATGTCCTTGCTGATCTTGTGCACCAGCGAGGGCTTGGTCATGACCATGTACTCCTCCATGCCGCCGTTGTTCCCGCGGGTGAACCCGTACATCTTGTGCGGGGCGCACATGTGGTAGTTGCCGTTGTCGCAGTAGTAGCAGTCCCAGCAGGGCACGATCTGCTCGACGACCACCCGGTCGCCGACCTGGACGTTCCAGTGCGCGCTGGCCTCGTCGTCGAGTTCGACGACGGTTCCGGTGATCTCGTGCCCAGGGACCACCATGGACTCTGCCCAGGCCGCACGACCGGTGGCCGGGTCTCCCCAGAACTTTGCTGCCCCGTGGTAGGCCTTCAGGTCGCTGGCGCAGATGCCGACCGCCTCGACCTTAACCAGGAGTTCGCCCTGTCCGCGCTCGGGCACGGGGATCTCCTCGAGCCGATAGTCGCCCGGGCCGTAGCACATGACGGCCTTCATTGTCTCGGGAATCTGAACCTGATCCTGCTTCACGGGAGTCCTCCTAGGTCCTGGCGCGGGCGTCGCGCCGATCGAGTGCGGTGGATCCACCCTAAAGGCGTCACTGCACGTCCGTCCAGAACTTCTGTGCAGATTGCTCTGGAACATCTGTTCAGCCAGGAGTACCGTTGAGCCGATCCACCAGCGAGGGTCGGAGCCGATCAGAACGCGAGCTGACCGTGCCATCGAGCAACGGGGGAGACGATGGGACAGCCACGCACGCACACCACGCCACGAAGTCCGCAGCGGTCGTCCGACGACGTCCTGTACCGCGTCGCCAGCCTCTATTACCTGGAGGACTACACGCAGGCCGACATAGCCTCCCAACTCGGGGTCAGCCGGCCCACCGTGAGTCGACTTCTCGCCGAAGCCCGGGCACGGGGCATCGTCCGGATCGAGATCCACGATCCGGGGGCGGACGACACCGCCCAACTGGCCCGCACACTCGCCCAGCACCTCGGTCTGAAGAAGGCCTGGGTGGCGCCGCGCCCGCTCGGCGCCCGCATCGGCTCCACGCTCGCCCCCCGCGTCGCTCAGGCCCTCGCGGCAGCCCGCCTGAGGCGGGGGGACTCGCTGCTGGTGTCCTCGGGCGCCACCATCCACGCGATCGCCGACGAGGCCCTCGTTCCCCTGCCGGGCGTCCTCATGGCGCCCACCGTGGGCGGCCTGGAGGAGCACGAGGCGTTCTACCAGACCAACGAGATCACCCGCCGCCTCGCCGTGACGGCCGGAGCCGTCCCGGTCCTGCTGCACGCCCCCGCCATGCCGGGCCCCGACCTCCACCGGACGCTGCTCACGGAACCGAGCATCCAGCGGGTGATCGAGTTGTGGCACAGCGCGCGCTGCGCCCTTCTCGGGATCGGTGCACCCCCGCGGCTGCGCACCTCCCAACCCTCGGTGATGCGGCTACGTGCCGACCAGTCGGCGGTTGCAGTCGGGGACATCTGTGCCCGTCCTTACGACCGCAACGGCCAACCGCTCGACATCCCGGGTCGAGGCCTTCTCTTCGCCATCGAACTCGGAGACCTCCGCCGCATCCCCTACTCGATCGGCGTGGCAGTCGGTAACGACAAGGTCGAGGCGATCACGGTGGCTGCCCGGTACGGCTACATCAACCAACTGGTCACCGACCTCGACACCGCCACCGCCCTCATCAGCCACCCCTCCTCGACAGACCTCGCCTCCGCTTAGCTCTCCCGCCGCCGGGGTGGTAGTCGTTAGGATGGCGCCCGAGCCGCCGGAGGTCGCACGTCGTCGCGGAGACAGGAAGGTCGTCCAATGGGCAAGGTCGTCGTCATCGGGGCAGCCAACGCGGATCTGGTGGTCCAGGTCGACCGGCGACCCGTCGGGGGTGAGACGGTCAAGGGGTCGGACCTCATGGTGATGCCGGGCGGGAAAGGGGCCAATCAGGCGGCCGCCGCCGCCATGCTCGGAGGGGACGTCTGGTTCCTCGGCTGCGTGGGGCGGGACAACCACGGCGACCTGCTCCGGGAGTCGCTGTCCGGAGCCGGCGTGAACGTGAGCGGCGTCGCCGACGCAGACACCCCCACCGGGAGCGCCATCGTCATGGTCACCCCGGACGGTGAGAACTCCATCATCGTGACGCCGGGGTCCAACCGCCTGGTGACGCCGGCCTTGCTGCGGGACTTCGAGCCGGTCTGGGCGGACGCCTCCCTGGTGGTGATGCAGCTCGAGGTCCCCATGGAGAGCGTGGAGTTCATGGCGGCCGAGTGCAGACGACGCGGCATCAGGTTCCTCCTCAACGCGGGCCCGGCGGCACCGCTCCCCGACGAGGTACTGGCGGCGTGCGACCCCCTCGTGGTCAACGAGAGCGAGGCCGAATTCCTGCTGGGCGAACCGCTTTCCGCAGACCCCCTGGACCTCGCACGACGGCTCCTGCAAACCGGCCCCAGGAGCGTCGTGATGACACTGGGGTCGGCCGGCTCCCTGGCCGTCACCCCCGACGAGACCACGCGCCGGCTGGCGCAGCGCGTCCGTGCGGTGGACACCACCGGCGCCGGCGATGCGTTCGTCGGGGCGCTGGCGACCGTCCTTGCGAGTGGTGGCGACCTCGCCGCCGGACTCGAGCTCGGCACCGAGGCGGCCGGCCACGCAGTGCAGGGCATGGGAGCGCAGGCGTCCTACGCCACCCGGGCCGAGCTGGAGCGCAAGCGGGGCGAACACCGATGAAGCGACGGGGAGTCCTCAACGCGGACCTGGCGATGGCCCTGGCGACGCTTGGCCACACCGACACGGTCGTGGTCGGCGACTGCGGACTCCCGCGCCCGCCGGGCGTCCGGACGATCGACTTGGCGCTCGTCGCGGGGATCCCCCGTTTCGCCGACGTGCTTCGGGTCCTCGCCGAGGAACTGGTGGTCGAGGCGACCACGATCGCCTCCGAGGCACCGTCGGCCAACCCGGAGGCGGTGGACCTGGTCCGTTCGCTCTTCGGCGAGCCTGCGCAGATCCCCCACGAGGAGTTCAAGGTGCGGTGCGCTTCGGTGCGGCTGTTCGTGCGGACCGGCGAGGCCACCCCGTACGCCAACGTGATCCTGCGCTGCGGCGTCCCCTTCTGAAGTCCGCCCGCATGGGCGCACCGACTGTGCGAGCATCTCCCCGACGGGGCGATGCTGGCTCCGCAGGTCTCAGGAGGATCCCGATGGACGCCGCCCCCACCACCCCCGCGCCCCCACACGGTCTGCACCGACGGCTCGGCCTGTTCGAGGTCACCGCCCTGTCCGTCGGTTTCATGGGTCCGGTCATGGCCATGTCGCTGAACGGCATCGGCATCGCGAACCTGGTCGGCAAGGCCGTCCCCTTCACGTTCCTGGTCTCGTTCGTGGGGACGTTGCTGGTCGCCTACGCCTTCATCCGGCTGACCGCGTTCTTCACGCACGCCGGGAGCGTGTACGCGCTCGCGGGTTCGACGCTGGGCGCCCGCGCCGGCTTCTTCGGGGGCTTCGCCCTGCTCGGCACCTACGTGTTCTTCGCGGCGTGCATCACCGGCGCCTGCGCCGTCTTCTTCGAGGCCATGCTCAACCAGCTGGGCCTGGCCCTCCCGGCGGGATGGTGGATCGTCGTGCCCCTGGTGGTGGCGATCATCGCGTTGCTGTTGAACATCCGTGAGTCGCTGACGACGACGCGCGTGCTGCTGGCGGTCGGCTTCCTGGGCATCCTGGCCATGGTGGTGCTCGCGCTGATCGTGGTCGCCCGGGTCGGCGGTCAGGACCCGCCGGTGAGCACCGGGCTCGACCTCGGCACCCTGACCCCCTCGGGCGCCGGGGCGACGGCGATCATGACGGCCTCGGTGTTCGGGTTCCTGTCCTGGGCGGGCTTCGAGTCGGGTTCGTCCCTGGGTGAGGAGGCTCGCGACCCCCACCGGACGATCCCCCGCGCCCTGCTCCTCGCCGTGGTGCTCGCCGGCGTCCTGTACACCTTCGTGATGTTCGCCCAGACGGTCGGCTACGGCACCGACGAGGCCGGCGTTGCCGCGTTCGCCGGCGCGAGCTCGACCCTGACGGACATGAGTTCGACCTACATCGGCCCGTGGTTCGCGGTCCTGATCTCGGTGATCGCGTTCCTGGTCGCGCTGGCGTCCCTGATCTCGTCGCTCGCCGCCGCGGCCAGGCTGCTCTTCGCGCTCGGGCGCGACGGCTTCGGCCCCGCCACCCTCGGGCACGTCAACAGGCGCGGGGTCCCCGCGAACGCGCTCTACGTCGTGCTGGCCGTGACCCTCCTGCTCGTTCTGGGCCTGTTCGCCTTCGGCCAGGGCGCGATCGAGGTCTACTACTGGTACGCGACGATCGCCACGCTCTGCATGGTCGTGGCGTACGGCATGACGTCGGTCGGCGCGATCCGGTACGCGTTCAGGCCCGGCAGCCGGGTCGCCCGGTGGGAGTCGGTCGTCCCGGCTCTCGGCCTGGTGTACCTGGCCTACGTCTTCCTGGTGCAGCTGATCGGCCAGGAAGCCCCCTACACCTACTTCCCGTTCATCGCGGGAGCGTGGTGCCTCATCGGCCTGGTCGTGGTGCTCGCAGCACCCGGGCTCGCCGACCGCATCGGCGAACGCCTCACCAAGGAGGAACTCGAGTGAACACCACCGGTACCCAGACCTTCGTCGCCACCAGCGACATCACCGCCATCACCAAAGGGCGCACGATCCGGACGCAGGACTTCCACGACGCCAGCACGATCGGGTGGGTCCCGGCCAACCTCGGGATCGGGTCCACCGGCCACATCGCCGACGAGATCCCCTTCGGTTCGACCGGCGACCTGCGGGTCAAGCCGGACCTCGCGTCCCGCCGGACCGTCACCGGCGTCCCCACCCGCCCGGACGTCGACTTCATGTTCGGCGACATCGTGAACACCGACGGCACCCCGTGGGCCAGCTGCCCGCGCACGTTCCTGAAGGACGCGCTCGCGGCCCTGCACGACGAGTACGGCATCAGCCTCACCTGTGCGTTCGAGCACGAGTTCGTCGACCGGGACGCCGCCTTCCCCCACCACCCGTTCTCCTACCGCAGCTTCCGCAACGCGGAGCCGATGGGCACCCAGCTGATCGACGCGATGGTGGCGAGCGGCCTGGAGCCGGAGTCGTGGCTGCCGGAGTACGGCCACCACCAGTTCGAGATCACCACCCGCCCGGCCCCCGCCGTCGAGGCCTGCGACCGTGCGCTCCTGATCCGGGACCTCGTGCGCGACGTCTACGAGGTGAACGGCCACCGGGCCTCCTTCTCCCCCGTGATCGAGCCGGGCGGCGGCGGCAGCGGCGTCCACGTGCACTTCAGCATGTCCGACGACAGCGGGCGCAACCTGGCCTGGGACGCGGGGCGTCCGGGTCGGGTCTCCGAGCTCTCCGGGCGCTTCGTCGCGGGGGTGCTGCGCGACGCCAGGGACATGACCGCGATCTTCGCCCCCCTCACGATCTCCTACCTGCGCCTGGTGCCGTCGAACTGGTCGGCCGCGCGCGCGTTCCTGGGCCTGCACAACCGGGAGGCGCTGGTCCGCATCGCCCCGACGGTCGAGCTCGGCGGCCGCGACCCCGAGCCGCAGCTCCACTTCGAGTTCCGGGGGGCGGACGCCGGCGCCAACCCCTGGCTCGTGCTCGGCTGCATCGTCCGCGCGGGCCTGCAGGGGCTGCGCGACGGCATCGACCCGGCCGAGGTCATCGCCGGTGAGGTCGACCTCCAGGGCGCGCACCGCGACCTGCCGACGCTGCCGCGGAGCCTCGGCGCGGCGTTGGACCGGCTCGAGGCGTCCGAACGCGTGCGCACCTGGCTCTCCGGGGAGTTCCTCGCCACCTTCCTGCGCGTCAAGCGGCTCGAGGTGGAGGAGATGGAGAGGATGAGCCTCTCGGAGCAGTGTGAGGTGTACGCGAGTGTCTACTGACGTCCCCGGGGCCGGACGGCCGCCGCTCGGCCTCGTCGACCACCACTGCCACGGGGTCGTGGAGGAGGATCTGGACCGGGCCGCGCTCGAGGACCTCATCACCGAGTCCTCGGTACCCGCGCCGGCCGGGTGCTCCTTCTTCGACACCCAGCTGGGTCTGGCGATCCGCGCCTACTGCGCCCCCGTTCTCGACCTGCCCGCGTACGCCGCGGCCGACGACTACGTGGCGCGGCGCCGTGAGCTCGGCGCCGCCGAGGTCAACCGGCGCCTGCTGCGGGCCGGCGGGTTCGACACCCTCCTGGTGGAGACCGGCCACCTGGGCGACCGCATCCTCTCTCCCGCCGCGATGGCCGAGCGCTCCGGGGCCCGGACGCACGAGGTCGTCCGCCTCGAGCAGGTCGCCGAGGCGGTCGCCGCCGACCCGGGCGTCCGCACCGACGACTACCCGGACGCCTTCCGCGCGCTGCTCGCCGAGCGGCTGGCCGACGCCGTCGGCGTCAAGACCATCGCCGCCTACCGCCACGGCCTGCACTTCGCCCCCGAACGCCCGGCCGAGGCGCAGGTCGTCCGGGCCTTCGCCGCCTGGCGGGAGAGCGTCGCGGCCACGGGCTTCGTCCGGCTCACCGACCCCACGCTCATCGCGTTCGGGATCTGGGAGGCGGTCGACCGCCGGGTGCCGATCCAGGTCCACGTCGGGTACGGCGACTCCGACATCGACCTGCACCGCTGCAACCCGCTGCTGATGACGGGGCTGATCCGCTCGACGCAGGAGTCGGGCGCGACGTTCGCCCTGCTGCACTGCTACCCCTACCACCGGGAGGCCGGCTACCTCGCGCACGTGTATCCGCACGTGTACTGCGATGTGGGGCTCGCGATCAACTACACCGGGTTCCAGTCGGCGCAGGTGATCGCGGAGTCGCTGGAGCTCACACCCTGGCACAAGGCGCTGTTCTCCTCGGACGCCTGGGGCGCCGCCGAGCTCTACCACCTGGGCGCGCTGCTGTTCCGGCGCGGCCTGGACCGTTGTCGGCGCGACTGGTTCTCCGACCAGCCGCTTCCCGACGCCGAGTGGGACCGGATCGTGGGGCTCATCGCGTCCGGCAACGCCCGCCGGCTCTACGCCCTGGAGGGGTGACGACCATGCAGGACCTGGGGGAATTGGCGATCCGGTGGGAGCGTGCGCTGGCGCAGGAGCTCCCGGCCGTCGTGGAACTCCGGCACCGGCTGCACGCGGATCCGCGCGTGTCGGGCGAGGAGGGGGACACCACCGACGCCGTCGCGCACGCGATGGGCGTCCGCTTCCACCCGGTGGCCACGACCGGCGGGTGGGCCCGGGTGGGTCCGGCCGAGGGCCCGGCGGTGGCGATCCGCGGGGAACTGGACGCCCTGCCGGGCGTCGAACGCACCGGCGCCGCCTGGGTGGCCACGAACGGCGCGATGCACGCCTGCGGACACGACATCCATCTCGCGGCGCTGACCGCGCTGACCAGGGCGGCGGCGCAGGTCGACCTCCCGGTCGCGCTGGTCCCCGTGCTGCAGCCGCGCGAGGAGGCCTACCCGTCGGGGGCCGAGGAGATCGTGCAGGCCGGCGTCCTGATCGACCAGCGGGTGGCCGCCGCGATCGCGGCCCACGTGCACCACGACGTCCCGCGCGGGTGCGTGGCGACGGGTGCGGGCGCGATCAACGCGGCCGCCGACGAATTCCACCTCACGCTGCACGGCACCGGCGGGCACGGCGCCTACCCGCACCGGGCCGCCGATCCGGTGACCGCCCTGGCCGCCATCGTCATGGGCCTGCCCGAGCTGGTCCGCCGGACGGTCTCCCCCATGGTGCCGGCGCTGCTCAGCGTGGGCAGCCTCCGCGCCGGCGACGGCGCCGCGAACGTGCTGCCCGCGGACGCGACCCTGCGGGCGACGATGAGGACGACGCGACCCGAGGACCGCACCGCGCTGAAGGCCGCGGTGTACCGGCTCGTCGAGTCGACCGCCCACGCCTACGGGGTGAGCGCGGACCTCAGCGTCCACGCCGGCGAGCCGGTGCTCTCCAACGACCCCGACCTCGCGGCGGGGATGGACCGCTGGCTGCCCCAGCTCGGACTCTGCGTCGCGCCCCCGATGAGGTCGCTCGGGGCGGACGACTTCTCCCACTTCGGCGACCAGGTGCCGATCCTGATGAGCTTCGTCGGCGTCTACGCCGACCCTGACCCGAGCCGGCCCACCCTGCACGACATGGCGTTCCTGCCCCCGGACGAGGTGGTGGCGGATGTGGCCCGCGCCATGATGGCGGGCTACCTGGCGGCGGTGGAGAGCATCGAGACCGGAGTGATGTCATGACGACCGGACGTCACGCCGGGACCTGGGCCTACGCCGCGGACGAGGTCATTGCCGGCGTCGAGAAGCTGCGCTTCTTCCCGCAGGCCGTGGTCCGGGGCGAGGGGACGCGCGTCGAGCTCGCCGACGGACGCCGCGCCCTCGACTTCAGCGCCGACTGGACGGCCTCCGGCTTCGGGCACGGCAACCTGGCGGTGGTGCGCGCGGTCGGGGAGGCGCTGATCGCCGGGGCGGGCGCCTCGGTCCTCTCGGGGACGCACCCGTGGGCGACCAGGCTCGCCGACGCGCTGCTGGAGTTCACGCCCGGCCGGGGCGGACCCCGTCGCGTCTACCTCGGGCACGCCGGCACGGACGCCAACGACGTCGCCGTCCGCGGGGCGCGGCAGGCCACCGGGCGTCCCGGGCTGGTGGCCTTCGAACTCGGGTACCACGGCGGCTTCGGCGGCTCGCAGGCGTTCTCCGGCGTCCACGTCGCGGCAGGAGCCCGGCCCGACCCCGGGACCGTCTTCGTCCCCTACCCCGACCCCTTCCGGCCGTTCACCGGGTCGCCCGGCACCGTCCTGGCGGCCAGCCTGGGACGCGTCGAGGACCAGCTGCGCGGGCGCCGCGTCGCCGCCGTCATCGTGGAGCCCGTCCAGTCCGACGGCGGTGTGATCGTCCCGCCCGACGGCTTCCTCGCCGGCCTGCGGGACCTCTGCGACCGCTACGGCTCCCTCTTGATCGTCGACGAGGTGAAGGTCGGGCTCGGACGCACCGGCACCCCCCACGCCTACGACCACGACGGCGTCGTCCCCGACCTCGTCACCTACGGCAAGGCGCTGGGTGGCGGGCTGCCGCTCTCCGCGGTGGTCGGGCCGGCCGAGGCGCTGGACGCCCCCGCGGCGTCCGCCCTGATGACCACGGTCGGCAACCCCGCCTCCTGCGCGGCCGGGCTGGCCATCCTCGAGCTGGTGCGCGAGGGAACGACCACCGCCAACGCGGCCGATCGTGGACGCCAACTCCGCGACCTGCTGCAGGGGTACCGGTCCTCCGGACGCCCCGGCGCAAGCCTGGTCGGCGACGTCCGGGGGCGGGGCCTGTCCAACGGTCTGGAGATCGTCGACCCGGACGCCGACGGCGGCGGCCCGGGCAGTCCGGGCAGTCTGGGCGGTCTGGGCGGCCCGGGCGGCCCGGCCGACCAGTTGGCCGCCCGCGTCGCCTACCGCGCCTGGCAGCTGGGGGTCATCGCCTACCCGGTGCGGGGCAACGTCCTGGAACTCACGCCGCCGCTGCAGGTCAGCGCGGCCGAGATCGACGAGGGGGCGGGCGTGCTCGCCGCCGCAGTCGACGACGTGGCCCGGGGGGCCGTGACGCCCGAGGAGATCGCCCCCTACACCGGCTGGTGACGGCGGCGCCCGGGGGCCGACGGCGTCCTGGCCCGCTACGGTGGCGCCCATGGTGGCAGTACGTCCTCTGGTCACGATCGTGCAGAACGACCCGGCGGCACCGCCGGCCCGGCTGCCGGGCTGGTTCGCGGACGCGGGCGCGGACGTCCGGGTCGTGCGGGTGGACGAGGACCCGGTCCCCGCGCTGGACGAGGTGGGCGACGCGCTGGTGGTCCTGGGGTACTCGGGGAGCGTGGAGTCCGACGCGCCGTGGCTCGCGCCCGAGAGGGACCTGCTCGCCCGCGCGGTCGCCCGCGGGGTTCCCACGCTCGGGATCTGCTTCGGCCACCAGCTGCTCGCGGTCGCGACGGGCGGGGAGGTCACGGTGGACCATCCCGCGGGCAGGGAGTTCGGGGTCATCGACGTCACCCTCGAGCCGGCCGCCCAGCACGATCCGGTGCTGGGCAGGATCGCCGGGATGAGCAGGATCGACGGGCCGGGCAGCATCGACGGACATGGCAGGGTCGCAGGACAGGGCAGGGTCCCGGCACCCTCGGCCCACTCCGACGCCGTCACCACGCTCCCTCCGGGCGCCATCGCGCTC
>CAZZGU010000047.1:0-5895 GCA_964653755.1 uncultured Nigerium sp.
GGCTCCGAGAGCGAACCGGACGGCCGCGTCAACCGTGGCTACAAGGTCAAGTACAAGGGCGGTTACTTCCCGGTGCCGCCGGTCGACCACTTCAGCGAACTGCGCGACGACATGGTTCGCCACCTGACCAACGCCGGGCTCAGCATCGAACGCGCCCACCACGAGGTCGGCACCGCCGGCCAGGGCGAGATCGCGGTCCGGTACGACACGCTGCTCCGCTCGGCCGACAACCTGATGAAGTACAAGTACATCGTCAAGAACACCGCGTGGGCCGCAGGCAAGACCGTCACGTTCATGCCGAAGCCGATCTTCGGCGACAACGGCTCGGGCATGCACGTGCACCAGTCGATCTGGAAGGACGGCCAGCCGCTGTTCGCCGACGAGGCCGGCTACGCAGGGCTGTCCGACCTGGCGCGTTGGTACATCGGCGGCATCCTCAAGCACGCCCCGTCGTTGCTCGCGTTCACCAACCCGACCGCGAACAGCTACCACCGGCTCGTGCCGGGCTTCGAGGCGCCCGTGAACCTGGTGTACTCCAGCCGCAACCGCTCGGCTGCCATCCGCATCCCGATCACGGGCCCGAACCCCAAGGCCAAGCGCATGGAGTTCCGTTGCCCCGATCCCGCAGCCAACCCGTACCTCGCCTTCGCGGCGATGCTCTTGGCGGGGCTCGACGGCATCCAGAACCGGATCGAGCCCTCGGCCCCCATCGACAAGGACCTCTACGAGTTGCCTCCCGAGGAGCACGCCGAGGTTGCACAGGTCCCGGCGTCCCTTGAGGCCGCTCTCGACGCCCTCGCGGCCGACCACGAGTACCTGCTCGCCGGCGACGTCTTCACCAGCGACCTCATCGAGACCTGGGTCGCGATGAAGCGCGAGGACATCAACGCCCTGCGGCTGCGTCCGCACCCGCACGAGTTCGAAATGTACTTCGACATCTGATCCTGGAGGCGTGATCGGGCGTCCCGGATGCACAATGCGGAAGATCGCGCAGGGTAGTCCCTGCGCGATCTTCCGCATTGTCTCGTCGTGGGAGCGGCTCCGGGCGGAACGGGGGAGATCTGGGGGCGCCGGGCCCTCAGTGAGTCACGCCGTGCGGGTCAATGGCGGGGCGCTCCCCCGGCTCGGCACCGGTGGCGGCGGGGCGTTCGGTCGCGCTGTACTGCGACCACGATCCGGGGTACAGGCGTCCGCGACCCAGCCCGGCGAACTCCAGGGCGATGAGGTTGTGGCAGGCATTGACTCCGGAGCCGCAGTAGGAGACGACCTGCGTGGCGTCCGTCACCCCGAGGGCCTCGAAGCGGGCGCGCAGTTCGTCCGGGGACCGGAAAGTGAGGTCATCGCCGAGATTCCCCAGGACCGGCGCGCTGACGGCGCCCGGAATGTGGCCGGCGCGGCGGTCGACGGGTTCGGTCTCGCCGCGGTAGCGCTCCGGAGCGCGCCCGTCGAGGACGATCGGGGCTGTCGCGGCATCGTCGATGGTCGCAAGGTCGGTCGGGATCCAGGGGCGCGCCTCGAACGTGCCCGCGGACACGACCTCGAACCCCGCGTCCAGGTCGCCCGGCCAGGCCTGCAGCCCGCCGTCGAGGATGGCCGCGTCCACACCGAGGAGGCGGAGCATCCAGACGAGGCGGGCGGCGACGGTGCCCCCGGCGTCGTCGTAGGCGACCACGAGAGAGTCGCCGTCCACGCCGGCCTGGCGCAGGCCATCGGCGAAGGCCTCCGGAGTCGGCAGCGGATGACGGCCCCCCTCGGGGGTCGGCGGGGCTGCGAGCACCTGGTTGAGATCGACGAAGACCGCCCTCGGGATGTGGCCGTTCGCGTAGGCGTCTGTGCCCGAGCGTCCGTCGAGGTACCAGCGGACGTCAGCGAGGACGGCCTCGGGGTGCTCGGCGAGCCAGGCCAGATCAACAACAGGGGGAATCATTGCGCCACTCTAGTTGGCGCCGGGCGACGGGTCGCGGCGGAACCCGCTCAGAGGCTGTCGCCGAAGTCCTCCCGGAACTTCGCCATGATCTGCTGCGGCCAGTCGCCGATGGGTTCGAGGCGTCCGTAGAAGAAGCGCAGGATCTCGGGCTCCTCGACCCACTGCATCCCGCCGATCATCCGGCGGTTCTGGTACAGCCAGTCGATCCGATCGATCGCGTAGCTGACCTGCGACAACGTGAACACGCGGCGCGGCAACGCCAGGCGCACGAGCTCCATGTGGGCGAGCGGCTCGGTGCCGTCGGGCTCGCGCTGCTCCGACATCGTGCCCCGCTCCATGCACCGGACGCCGGACGCCAGGTACAGCGCGGACGCCAGCGCCGCAGCAGGGTACTGGTGCTGGTCGATGTGGTCGAGGAAACGCAGTGCGTCGAGGTGGGCGCCGAGGCCGCCTGCAGGCGTGATCACGGGGACGCCGCGGCTGTCCAGCTCGTTCACCATGTAGGCGATGAACTGGGGACCCTGGTTGATCATGTCCTCGTCCATGGTTTCGTCGAGACCGACGGTGATGGCCTCCATCTCCCGCACGGACATGCCGCCGTAGGTGAGGAAGCCCTCGAACATCGGGACGAAGCCGCGCAGGCTCTTGTAGGTCTCCTCGTCGCGGATGCAGATGCCACCACCCCGGCCGAAGCCGAGCTTGCGGGCTGAGAAGTACACGACATCGGCGCAGTCGGCGATGGCCCGGGTCAGCTCCGGGATCGTCATGTCCTTGCACGCTTCTTCGCGCGTCTTGATGAAGTACAGGTTGTCGGCCAGCAGCGAGGCGTCCAGAACCAGCGGGATCCCGTGAGCCCGGCAGGACGCGCTGACCTGCCGCAGGTTCTCCAGGGAGTGCGGCTGACCGCCGATGAGGTTGGTCCCGGTCTCGATGCGGACGTAGCTGATCGAGTCGACCCCCTCCTCGGCGACCAGCCGCTCGAGCGCATCGACGTCGAAGTTGCCCTTGAACGGGTGGTCGGAGGTGACCTCCAGACCTTCGGGGTGGATGAACTCGAGCACCTTCCCCCCGTGCACGGTGATGTGCTGCTTGGACGTCGTGAAGTGATAGTTCATCGGGACATAGGTGCCGGGGCGCACCATCACCTGGCCCAGGATGTTTTCCGCGGCGCGACCCTGGTGGGTGGGGAGGAAGTACTCCATGCCGAAGAGTTCGACGAGCTTGTCGTACAACCGCGTGTAGGTCGCGGAGCCCGCGTAGGCGTCGTCGGCGATGAGCATGGCGGCCTGTTGCCGGTCGCTCATGGCGTTGACGCCGGAGTCGGTGAGCATGTCCAGGAAGACGTCCACGTTCTGCAACAGGAAGGTGTTGTACCCCGCCCCCTCGATGGCCTCGAGCCGTCGCTCGATCGGCAGAAGGTTCAGCTTCTGGATGATCCGGACCTTGTGCATCTCCAACGGGAATTGCTGTCCGCTGAAGAACGTCACCTTTGACATCTGTGTCTCCCCTTGCTGTGCTGGCACGCCCATGCTGTCAGCTTGTCCGCCACGCGGGCAGCAGGACCAAAAAGCGGGATGGCTAGGCTGACCCCATGCAGCCCACCAACGCGCGCCAACTCGTCGCCGTCCTCGGTCGAGGCGTCGTGCCCACCAACGAGCCGATCCTGGTGGCGGACGACCTTGGCCTGACAAGGGGTGACGGTTGTTTTGACGCCACGCGTGTCGTCGTCGACGCCCACGGCGTCCGCGCCGAGAACGTGGACGCCCACCTGGCCAGGCTGTCCCGTTCTGCGGAACGCCTGGAGATCGCCTGCCCGCCCGCGGAGCAGTGGCGCGCGCTCGTCGCCGAGGCGCTCCGCAGCTGGACACTCCACGGCGGAGAGGTTCCCGGCGTGGCCACGCTCAAGTTCATCCTCACGCGCGGCCCCGAGGAGTCCGCCTCCGGGCCGACGGCAGTGCTCCTCCTGACCGAATTCGGGCCCTCGCTCAGAGAACTCGCGGTTGCCTCCCTCAGGACCGGGCGAGCCTCGGACGCCTTCGCGAACGCCCCCTGGCTGCTCGGCGGCGTCAAGACCCTGTCCTACGCCGTCAACGTGGCGGCCCAGCGCGAGGCGCGCCGCCGCGGTGCCGACGACGTGCTGTTCACCTCCTCCGACGGTTACGCGCTCGAAGGTCCCACGTCCGGGCTGGTCGTCGCGATCGGCGACGGGCTCGTGACCACGCCGACCGGCCCCACCGGGATCCTGCCCTCGATCACCGTGTCCCTCATCCGGGCCGGAGCGCTCCGCGACAACGTCCCCTTCGCCGAGCGCCTCATCGAAGTCAACGAGCTGGCCGGCGCGCGGGCAGCGTGGCTGGTGTCGTCGATCCGGGGCGTGTGCCCTCTGACAACGCTGGACGGCGCCCCGTTGGCACGGGACGCCGTCCTGGACGCGCAGGTCACCGGCTACGCCGGGTTCTGAGCTGACGCGGGTCGAGTGGTCGAGACCTACCGCAGGGTCGGGTCGGCGTCGAGGTAGGCCTTCGTCTCGCGGGCGATGAGGCCGGAGCAGACGATGAGCCCGATGAGGTTCGGGATCGCCATCAGCCCGTTCGCGATGTCGGAGAACGTCCACACCAGATCCAATTCGGTGACGGCGCCCACGAAGACGACGAGGCTGAAAAGCATGCGGTACGGCAGGATGCCGTGGACGCCGACGAGCCGCTCGATGTTGCGCTCGCCGTAGTACGCCCAGCCGAGGATGGTCGAGTAGGCGAAGAACACCACCGACACCGCGACGATCGCGCCACCGATGTCCGTCGGCAGGGCCGCGTTGAAGCCGGCGGTCGTCATGGACGCCCCGCGGGACTCGCCCTGCCAGACTCCCGTCGTGATGATGACCAGGCCCGTCATGGTGACGACGATGATCGTGTCGATGAAGGTCTGCGTCATCGACACCATCGCCTGCCGGACCGGATGCCTCGTCCTGGCCGCAGCCGCGACGATCGCGGCCGACCCCATGCCCGACTCGTTGCTGAAGATGCCTCGCGCCATGCCGAACTGGATCGCCTGGGCGAGGCCAGCCCCGGCGAAGCCTCCCACGGCGGCCGTCCCGGTGAACGCGTCGGTGAACACCAGCGCCAGGGCGGCCGGAAGGCTGCTCGCCTTGAGCAGCAGGACGACCAGCGCCCCGGCGACGTAGATGACGATCATGAAGGGCACCAGCGCCGAGGTG
Source organism: uncultured Nigerium sp. (assembly GCA_964653755.1). GTDB lineage: Bacteria > Actinomycetota > Actinomycetes > Propionibacteriales > Propionibacteriaceae > Propioniciclava. The sequence continues at coordinate 5,142 of CAZZGU010000047.1, forward strand.
ACCCGGCCGATCGACTTGATGCCACCGAGCAGGACGGCCGCCGTCAGCACCGAGAGCACGATGCCCACGACGGTCGGGTTGAACCCGAAGGTGTCGTTCAGGGTGTGCGCCACCGTGTTGGACTGGGTCAGGTTGCCGATGCCGAACGCGGCGATCGAGGCCGCGACGGCGAAGAACAGCGAGAGGAACTTGCCGAAGCCGTTCGGGATCGCCTTCGCCAGGTAGTACTGCGGGCCGCCCGACATCTCGCCCTTGGCGTCGGTCGTCCGGAACCGCACGCCCAGGAAGGCCTCGGAGTACTTGGCGGCCATCCCGAAGATGGCGGTGATCCACATCCAGAAGAGCGCGCCCGGACCACCGAGCGCGATGGCGGTGGCCACGCCCGCGATGTTGCCGACGCCGACCGTTGCGGCCAGAGCGGTCGTGAGGGCCTGGAAGTGCGACACGTCGCCGTCCGCGCCGTCCCCGTCGGCGCGCTGCAGGAAGGCGAGGTGCAGGGCAGGACCGAGCTTGCGGAACTGAACGACACGCAGTCGAACGGTCAGCAGGATGCCGGTGCCGAGCAGCAGGGGAATGAGGACGAAGGGACCCCAGATGACCCCGTCGATCTGGTTGAGAATATCGAGCACGAGACCTCCTCGTGGAGAGTGTGAAAGTATCGGCGGGCATGCCCCGCCGGGGCTCCCGGGCAGTCCGGGCGGCTCATTAGACCACGGCGACCGCGGCCGCGGGGAACGCGACACAGCACGAACGC
>CAZZGU010000047.1:5905-13950 GCA_964653755.1 uncultured Nigerium sp.
CACCTGACACAACACAGCACCTGACACAACACAGCACCTGACACAACACAGCACCTGACACAACAAGGCACGAGGAGGAGGGGCATGACCGACGAGCAGCGGCCGCGCCCGCGGTGGCATCTGGCGCCCGAGCGCTTCTGGATGAACGACCCCAACGGGCTCGTCCACGACGGCGGCGTCTGGCACGCGTTCTTCCAGTGCAATCCGTCGGGGACGACATGGGCGAACATGTCGTGGGGCCACGCGTCCTCACCCGATCTCGCCTCGTGGACGGAGCACCCGGTCGCCCTCCCGAGCGTTCCGGGCGAGGACGTCTTCTCCGGGAGCGTGGTCGTGGCGCCGGCGTCCGTGGTGGCCGGGTGGCCGGACCCGCCGTCGCTGGGAGACGCGACCGACGTGCTCGTGGCGGTCTACACCTCGGCCTGGACGCGGGGATCGGCACGCTTCGGCACACAGTCGCAGTCGCTGGCGACGAGCGTCGACGGCGGGACGACGTGGAGGCGCTACGCCCGCAACCCCGTCCTCGACCGCGGCTCGGCGAGCTTCCGCGACCCCAAGGTGTTCCCCCACGACGGCGGCTGGGTGCTGGTGGCGGTCGAGGCCACGGAGCGGCAGGTGCTGCTGTTCCGGTCGGACGACCTCGTCACGTGGACGCCGCTCTCCACCTTCGGCCCCGCTCATCCCGCCGAGGGCGTGTGGGAGTGCCCCGACCTCGTGCGTCTACCGGTCGAGGGCGGCGACCGCGCTGCCTGGCTCCTCCTCCTGAGCATCGGCGAGGGCGCGTCGGCGTCCGTCCAGGGCACCTACGGCATCATCGGCGACTTCGACGGCACGACCTTCACCCCGTTGGAGCCACCTCGGCCCGCGTGGGTGCTCGACCGCATCGATCACGGTCCGGACTTCTACGCCGCCGTCACCTTCGCGAACGTGGCCGACGGACGCGCGATCCTGTTGGGCTGGATGAACAACTGGATCTACGCCAAGACAGTCCCTCTCACGGGCGGACGGTCGGCGATGTCGTTGCCCCGCGAGCTGTCGCTCGTCGAGCGCGGCGGACGCCTCGTCCTCCGCCAGCGCCTCGCGCGGGAGCTGGTCGGGGTCGTCGACACGCTCACGACGACGCTCCACGAGGGCGACGCCCTGACCGTGCGGGGCCTCACGCTGGGGCTCGCGTCCGGCCTGCTCACGGTGTCCCGCCCGGGCGATCCCGCGATCAGCCCCGACTACGGCCTGGTGGTCAGCGCCGAGGTGGGCGAAGGGCCGGTCGACGTCGAGGTGTACACCGACTCCTGCTCGGTCGAGGTGTCCGCGCACGACGGGCTCGTGTGGCTCACGGCGCTGGCGTTCTGACGCGGGCTCTCAGTCGGGCTGGAGGCCCCAGAACACCCGGTCCATGACGAGGCGCGCCAGGCGGGCGCGGCGCGCGTAGTCGTCCGTGCACTGGGAGGCCTGGCCGCGCTCGTAGCCCAGCAGCTCCGCGACCTGGCCGAGCTCGCGGGCGTCGGCGGGAAGCGTGTCCCCCGGACGCCCGCGCAGCAGCATCGCCGCGTTCCGGATCCTCGTCGCCATGCACCAGGCCTCGCGGAGCGCCCGCGCGTCGGACGCGTCCAGCAGGCCGGCCGCCACCTCGGCGTCCAGGGCGGCGATCGTCATCGTGGTCCGCAGACCGGGGTGGGCCGCGCCGTGCTCCAACTGAAGGAGTTGGACCGTCCACTCGACGTCGCTCAGGCCCCCGGGCCCCAGCTTCACGTGCCGCCGCGCCGAGGCGCCGCGGACACGCTCGTTCTCCATGCGCGCCTTGAGCTTGCGGATCTCCGTGACCTGACGGGGCTGGAGGCCGTCCGTCGGGTAGCGAACGTGCTCGACGGCCTCGAGGAACTCGGCGGCCAGACGGGGGTCGCCCGCCCCCGCGCTGGCGCGCAGGAGCGCCTGGGATTCCCACGTGGATGCCCAGCGCGCGTAGTAGGCGCGGTAGGAGGTCATGGTGCGGACGATGGGGCCGCCCTTGCCCTCGGGGCGCAGGTCCAGATCCAGTTCGAGGGCGGGGTCCGGGCCCGGTCGCGCCAGCAGCGAGCGCACGCGGCCGATGATCGCGAGCGCCTTCCGGGTGGCCTCGGGGTCGTCGCTGTCGGCCAGGACGAAGAGCGCGTCGGCGTCCGAGGAGTAGGACATCTCGCGTCCACCCCAGCGGCCCAGGGCGATGGCGGCGAGGCGGGGCGGGTTCTCGACGCCGCGGACCGCGACGGCGAGGGCGGCGTCCAGCGTGGCGGAGGTGACGTCGGTGAGCGCGCTGCCGAGGGTCTCGACGTCGAGGTGCCCCAGCAGGTCACCCATGGCCACGCGCAACAACTCCCGGCGTCGCACGGCGCGGATCGCCTCGATCGCCTGCTCGTCGCGCGCGTGACGGCGCGCGGACGACTCCATCTCGCGGCGGATGTCCTTCAGCGGACGGGGGCTGATACGCAATTCGGCGAGGAACTCGACGGTCTGCGGGGAACGCAGCAACAGGTCGACGGCGTACCGGCTCGAAGACAGGATCCGGGCCAGGTTCTCGGCCATCGCGCCCTCGTCGCGCAGCGCGCGCAGGTACCAGGACGTCGAGCCGAGGGCCTCGGACACCTGCCGGAAGGCGAGCAGGCCGTGGTCGGGGTTGGGTCCGTCGGCGAACCACCCGAGCATCGCGGGGAGCAACTGGCGCTGGATCTCCGCCTGGCGCGTCACCCCCTGCGAGAGGGCCTCCAGGTGCCGCAGGGCGGCCTTCGGGTCGTTGAAGCCGAGCGCGGCGAGCCGGGTCTCCGCGGCCTCCGAGGTGAGGCGGACGGCGTCGCTCGGGATGCGGGCGACGGCCTCCAGCAGTGGGGAGTAGAAGAGGCGGCGGTGGAGGCCGAGCACCTTGCGCGTGGAGGCCCGCCACCGGAACGTGAGGGTGTCGGCGTCCTTCAGGCCGGCGCTGCGGGCCAGCCGCCGCAACCCCAGGGGGTCGGTCGGCATCAGATGGGTGCGCCGCAGGCGGGACAGCTGGATGCGGTGCTCCAGGACGCGCTGGAAGCGGTAGGCCTCCTCGAGGCTCGCTCCGTCGGGACGTCCCACGTAGCCGTGGGCGACGAGGGCCTGCAATGCCTCGAACGTCCCCCGCAGGCGCAGCCGTTCGTCGGCCCGGCCGTGCACGAGCTGCAGCAGTTGCACGCTGAACTCGGTGTCGCGCAGCCCCCCGGCGCCGAGCTTGATCTCGTTCTCGGACTCTCGGGCAGGGATCAGGGAGATGACGCGCTTGCGCATCGCCCGCGTCTCGGCGACGAATTGGGGATCGTCGGCGACGTGCCACACGTGGTGCCACACGAGGTCGACGAACTCCTGTCCCAGCGCGAGGTCCCCGGCCATCGGCCGGGCCTTGAGCATGGCCTGGAATTCCCAGTTCTTCGCCCATCGCCCGTAGTAGGCCCGCATGCTCGACAACGTCCGGACGAGGGGCCCGGCCTTGCCCTCCGGCCGCAGGTTCGCGTCCACCTGCCAGATCGTCCCGGCTCCCGTGTGCGCGGAGCAGACGCGCGCGACCGCCCCGGCCAGGCGTGTCGCTACGGCGATCGCGCGGTCGGCGGCGACGACCGGCTGTCCCTCCTCATCGAGCGCCGGCTCGGCGACGTAGACCACGTCGACGTCGGAGACATAGTTCAGCTCGCGGGCTCCGCACTTGCCCATGGCGAGGACGCCGAGGCGACAGACCTCCCAGCCCGCCACCTCGCCGCGTGCCAGGGCGAGAGCCGTCTCGATCGTCGCGTCGGCGAGGTCTGCGAGCTCGGCGCCCACCTCGTCCACGACCGCGGTCGGCACCGGATGCGTGAGGTCGCGGGCCGCAATTCGCAGCAAGGCCCGCCGGTACGCCAGGCGGAGCGCGTCGGAGCCGGCCGGGTCGGCGCGCGGGGTCGCGGATTCGGGGTCCGCGCCCACCGCGTCCAGGAGTTCAGCACGCAGGGTCGCGCGGTCACGCCGGGCGAGGTCACCCGCCAGCACCTCCGCCGCCCGCGGGTGGACGGCAAGGTGCTGGTTGAGGGCGATCGAAGCGCCCACGACGCGCGTGACCCGGTGCAGCCACACCGGATCGGCCAGGATGGCCCGGAAGACGTCGACGTGCTCGGCGGCCAGGCGTGCGAAGCCGTTCATCGCGAGGTCGGGATCCGCGCTGGCGAGAACCTCCCCGACCAGGTCGCTGACGGCCTGCTCGTCCCCGGTGGCCGACAGCCACCGGTCGATGACCTCCGCCGCGGCATGGGGGTCGCCGAAGCCCCGACGCGCGAGGCGTCCGGCACGTGTCGCAGTGCGGTCCACGGCGGCATCCTACGCGAGATGCACTCCGGGCGGCCGTTCGGCAGTTGGTGGGGCGGCTACGCTGACAGTGCGTGCGCAAGCGCCCGTGCGCGCCAGATTTGGAGTACACATGAACCCCCGCCGGACCAGAAGGCCCTGGTCCCGCACACGCTGGGTCGCGACGATCGGGGCGGTCCTCGCGTTGGTGGCGCTGGCTTCGTGGCTCGTCGTCATCCTCTCCTCCACGCCCGCCCAGCAGCAGGAGACCGAGGTGGTGGCGGTGACCCGCTCCACCGAGACCGTGAGCGTCAGCCTGGCGGGCACGCTCGCCCCCCAGGAGCAGGCCAACGTGTCGTTCGCGGTCCCCGGGACGGTGCACCAGATCGCGGTGCGCGTCGGTGACCAGGTGCAGCAGGGCCAGGTGCTCGCCCTCCTGGAGGACCGCGACCTCGCCAACGCGGTCGCGTTGGCGGAGGCGCAGGTGAGTGCCGCCCGGGCCCAGCTGACGACGATCCGCGAGGCCGACCAGGCGACCTCGGCGCAGATCGCGGCGGCGCAGGCTCAGGTGCAGGCGTCCGTCGCCTCCCTGGACAGCGCGCGCGGCCGGCTCGCGGACGCCAACCTCACCGCTCCGCTCACCGGGACCGTTGCCCAGGTCAACCTCAGGGTGGGCGACCAGGTCACCGGAGCGGGTGCTGTCGGTGGTTCCTCGTCAGGCTTCTCCGGCCTTCCCGGGCTGTCGGGCCTCGGGGCAGCCACCTCGACGAGCGCGGGGGCACACGTCGTGATCGTCGTCCCCGACGCGTGGCAACTGGAGGCCTCGGTCGGCACCGCCGACCTCCCCCTGCTCGCCCCGGGACAGCCGGCCGTCGTCACCCCCACCGGCACGGACGAAGCCGTCGACGGCTTCGTCGACACCATCGGCATCGTCGCCACCAGCGCGTCGGGGTCTGCGGCCACGTTCCCCGTGAGCATCACGCTCACCGGGCAGGGCCGGAAGCTCTTCTCCGGGGCCAGCGCCGAGGCCATCGTGACCGTCGAGACGATTCCCGACGCCCTCACCGTCCCCGTCACGGCCGTCACCACGGTCGACGGGCGCAGCACCGTCCAGAAGGTGACCGGCGCGTCGACTCCCGCGACCGAGGTCACCCTGGGCCGCCGCTTCGGCGAACGCGTCGAGATCACGGCCGGGCTGGCCGTCGGCGACCAGATCGTCGCGCCCAAGGGCCTCATCGTGTCGGCCCCGCCGCGCCCCGCGTACGGGCCGAACGGCACCTTCGCCTCCCCCGACCCGACCGGAACCCCCTGACCATGACCGTGCTGCTCCGGATGTCCGGCGTGCGCAAGACGTACGACACGGGCGCAGTGTCGGTCGAGGCGCTTCGCGGGGTCGACCTGGAGGTCGAGCAAGGCGACTTCGTCGCCATCATGGGCCCCTCGGGGTCGGGCAAGTCCACCCTCATGCACATCATCGGCTGCCTGGACGTCCCGACCGCAGGCGTCTACGAGCTGGGCGGGACCGACGTCAGCAACATGACGGAGGCCGAACTCGCCCAGGTGAGGAACCGCCAGATCGGCTTCGTCTTCCAGCAGTTCAACCTGCTGGCCTCGATGACCGCGCTCCGCAACGTCGAGTTGCCGCTCATCTACGCCGGCGTCCCGCGCGCCCAACGGCGTGACCGGGCGCTGGCCGCCCTCACCCGGGTCGGCCTGGCCGACCGCGTCGACCACCGGCCCGGCGAGCTGTCGGGCGGTCAGCAGCAGCGCGTCTCCGTGGCGCGAGCGCTCGTCACCAACCCCACGCTGATCCTCGCCGACGAGCCGACCGGCAACCTGGACTCGGTCTCCACCCACGACGTGCTGGGTCTGTTCCACGAACTGCACGACGCCGGACGCACCATCGTCCTGATCACCCACGAAGCGGACGTGGCCGCCGAGGCCCGGCGCGTCGTGCGCATCGACGACGGCCTGCTCAGCGAGACATCGGTCGGGGGGGTGATCGGCCATGGGATGGGCTGAGACGCTCCGCACCGCCGCCGAGGCGCTCGCCGGACGCCGGATGCGCACGCTGCTGACCCTGCTGGGCATCCTCATCGGGATCGCCGCCGTCATGCTCACCGTCGGGCTCGGCGAGGGCGCACGCCGCGAGATCGACTCCGAGATCGACAAGCTCGGCAGCAACCTGCTGATCGTGATCCCCGGCTCCGGGAGCAACGCGCGCGCCGCGACGGCGATGACGCTGTCGCTCGACGACGCCACCCTCATCTCGGACCCGGCCGTGGCCCCGGACGTCACGGGCGTCGCCCCGATCACCTCGACGCGGGCGTCCGTCCAGGCGGGGACCGCCGACTGGGCCACCACCATCACGGGCAGCACCGTGCAGTGGCCACTCGTCCGGTCCCGGGAACTGATCGACGGCCGGTTCTTCACGGCCGAGGAGGAGCAGACGGCCCAGCAGGTCGCCGTGCTGGGGCCCACGACAGCCGCCAATCTCTTCAGCGACGAGGCACCCGTCGGCAGGACGATCCTGATCAACGCCCAGACGTTCACGGTCGTGGGCGTCCTGACCCCGGTGGGCTCGAGTTCGATGACGAACGACGACGACACGGTCGTCATTCCGCTGACGACCTTCGCTCAGCGTCTCTCCGCGACGACCGACACCCGCTCGGTGTCCGCCATCTACGTGGCGGCCCGCGACCAGGATTCGATTGCATCGGCCCACCAGCAGATCACCCGCGCACTCGTGGCCAGCCACCAGACGACCGCCGCCGACCAGGACTTCACGATCATCACGTTCGAGGCCCTCATGACCGCCGCGGGCACGATGACCTCCGTCCTCACGACCCTGCTCACCGGACTCGCCGGCATCTCGCTGCTCGTCGGCGGCATCGGCGTCATGAACATCATGCTCGTGTCGGTGAGCGAGCGGGTTCGCGAGATCGGCCTGCGCAAGGCCCTTGGTGCCACGCCCGCGGTCATCCGCAGGCAGTTCCTGGTCGAGGCCGGCATCGTCGGGCTCATCGGAGGTGCGCTCGGCATCATCACCGGAATCATCGGCGCGGCCATCCTCTCCCCCATCCTGGACCTCGACGTCGCACTGTCGCTGACGGCGACCCTCGTCGCGCTCGCGGTCTCCCTCACCATCGGCCTCGTGGCCGGCGTGTACCCCGCGTCCCGGGCCGCCCGCCTCGCGCCGATCGACGCTCTGAGGAGTGAGTGATGCCCGACGAGAACGCACCTGCGGCGCCGACGCCCGGAACTCAGGCCCCCGAGGAGCAGACGCAGGCCATGACGATCCCCGATGCTTCCCACGATGGGCGCACATCGACCGCGCGCCGGTGGATCGCCGGAGCCACGGCCGGCGCCCTCGTCGTGGCGGGCGCCCTCCTCTGGGGGGGCCGGACGCCGGCGCAGGCGGCCTACGTGACGTCGGTCGCCTCGCGGGGATCCATCGAGCAGCGGTTCACGACGGGGGGCATCGTCGAACGCGACAATCAGGTCGAGCTCGACTTCGCGACCCCGAGCCTCGTCACCGCGATCGAGGTCAACCTGGGAGACACCGTCCAGGCGGGCCAGACCCTCGCCCTGGTCGACCCGGCGGCCCTGCGCCTGAGCGTCCTGCAGGCACGCGCCAGCGTCGCGCAGGCCGAGGCGCAGCTCGACGCCGACCTGGACGCGCAGGAAGCGGGCGAGTCGGCCTCGGCCGTCACCCTCCCCACAGCGGGCACAGCGGGCTCCTC
>CAZZGU010000048.1:0-13822 GCA_964653755.1 uncultured Nigerium sp.
GGGGTCATGTTCGCACTGGCCGGCTCGCTGATGGCCCGGTCGCTGGACCGGCCTGCGCCGGCCCCGTCCCTCGAGCCTGGCGAGACACGGACTCGAAGCGCTCTGGTGCTGGCGGTCCTGCTGCGGCGCGCCCGGCGACTGCTCCTGCCCTTGTGGGCCTACGCGATCGTGGTGCTCGCGGCACTCACGCTCGCGGGTTGGCGTCCGCTGGAGGAGGGGGTGGCGTGGCCGGAGCTGCTGCTCTGGTTCGTGCCGATCGGCGACGCGCCATTCCCCGAGTCGCTGTTCGCGCCCGAGGCTCTGGGCACCGAATGGGGGACCGACACCTGGGTGATCCTGTGGTACATCCGCACCTACTTCTGGCTGATGCTGCTGTCGCCGCTGTTGCTGCGCGTGTTCCGGCGGTTTCCGTGGCCCACCCTCCTCACCCCGCTGGCGCTGGCCGTCGTCGTGCACATCATGGGCGGCGCGCTGCCGGACTGGGCCGCGGGACCTGTGACGGACCTCACGACATACGGGGCGTGCTGGATGCTGGGCTTCGCACACCGGGACGGCCTGCTGCACGGCCTGGCCGTGCGGACCGTGGCGCTCCTGGGCGTGGCCGCAATGGCGCTGGGGTTGGTGTTGCTGGTCTGGATGGCGTGGACGGTTGAGGACGTGGGCCTCGACCTCAACAACGCGCCCGTCGCGCAGGCGTTCTACTCGCTGGGTTTCGTCGCGCTGCTGTTCCGGGTCTCCCCGGCCTGGCAGTCCTTCCCCGGGCGGCTCCGGGTGCTGGACCGCCCCGTCACGCTGCTCAACAACCGCGCGCTGACCGTGTACCTGTGGCACAACCTGCTGCTGGTGCTGACCTACCCCGTCGTGGACACCGTGCTCTGGGGCAACGAGGCGCTCGCCGACTCCGCGCCGTTGTTCCTGGCGAGCGAGTGGCCGAGCTTCATCCTCGTCTGGGTGTTCCTCGCGCTCGCGATCCTCGCGGTCGGGTGGGTCGAGGACGTCGCCGCACGGCGTCCGATCGCCCTGTGGCCGGACGGCCGCGCGCGCAGCGGCGCCTGACGCCGGGCCATGGTCCGGCCTCGACCCCGTCAGCAGGGGGACGAGCCAGCACCCGTGCCCTCGGCGGTCAGTGCATCCTCGACGCGCGCGCGGGTGTCGCACGTCAGCCGTCCGGTCACCCAGTCGCCGAGGTCGACCTGCGAGAGGGCGCCTGCGCTCAGGGCGCGGACCTGGATCCGAACGCCTTCGCGCGCGAGATCCTCGGGGTCGTGGGGGAGCGGCGGGAGGTCGAGTTCGGCGAGGGCGGTCTCGACGAGCTCGAGGCGTTCAGAGTACGGGTCGGACGCCGACGCCCCGGCGAGCATGTCGAGGCTGTACGAACTGGTTCCGGCGACCAGGCAGGCCACAGCGGCGTCGATCACCCGGTCGAAGGAACCATCGAGCACCCACAGCACGCCGGCGTCCCGCAACCGACTCGTCGCGTCATCGAGCATGGGCGTCAGCCTAGTGGCGCGTCCCTTCCCATCGGACGTCGGGCCGCATCATTGCGGAAGATCGTGCAGGGACTACCCTGTGCGATCCTCCGCATTGTCCCACCACGCGTCGGCGGCATCCCGTCACGCGCTGCAGACCGCCGATCGATCTGACATAATGCACATTATCGGCCAACTGGGCGGTCGTCACCGCGGCGCCCCAGGAGCTGCAGGCTTCGCCGCAGCCTTGGCGGCCCGCTTCGTCTCCCGGACGCGGCGCAGCGACTCGGCGTCGGTGATGTCGGCCACCGAACGGTAGCCCTCGAGCCCGTAGTCGCCGGAGGCCTCGCGCCAGCCGTCCGGCGTGACGTTCCACTGCTTGCCCAGCAACGCCACGAAGATCTTCGCCTTCTGCGCACCGAATCCAGGCAGCGCCTCGACGCTGCGGAGCAGCTCCTCGCCGGTGGACGCCGACGCGAACAGGTTCGCCGCGTCGCCCTGGAAGTCGTCGACCAGCACGCGACACAACTCCTGGATGCGCCCGGCCATGGCTCGCGGGAAGCGGTGGATCGCCGGGCGCTGCGAGCACAGGACCACGAAATCCTCGGGATCCATCGCGGCGATCCGGGCCACGTCGAGGCCACCGCCGAGGCGTTCCGCGATCACCGCAGGGCCCGCGAAGGCCTTCTCCATCGTCACCTGCTGGTCGAGCAACATGCCGATGACAAGGGCATTTGCATTGTCGGACAGCAGGGCGTCCGCGGCCGGCTCCCCCGTGATGTGCAGCTCAGGCACGCTGCTCCCCCGTCCTTTTCGGTGTTCTGGCCCTAGGTGTTCTGGAGCCTGGCGACCACGTGGAAGCCGTTGGCCTCGAAGTCGGACTCCATCTGGTCGGTGTTGAGGCTGTTGATGCCCAGCACGACCATGCTCGTGTCGAACTGACCGCGATACACGGCGAGGTGGCTGATGTTCGCCCCGTAACGGGCCGCGATGCCCGTCAGGCGCGACAGGACGCCGGGGGCGTCCTGTGCCTCGATCGTCAGCCGGGTGCCCGGATCCCGGAAGCCGAGGATCTCGATGAAGGAGTCGAGGATCGCGCTCTCGGTGATGACCCCGACCAGCCGGTGGCCGTCGACGACCGGCAGCATCTCGATCTTGTTGTCCCGCATCAGGACCGCGGCCTCCTCGAGCAGCGCGCCCGAGGAGATCGTGATCGGGTTGCGGGTCATCACCTTGCCGACCCTGAGCTTCGCCAACAGGTAGTTGACCTCCCCCGCGCTGAAGGTCGTCGCCTTCGACGGCGACGCCGCGGCGATGTCGCTGTGGGAGATCACGCCGACCACGTGGTCGTCCTGCACCACGGGGAGGTGGCGCACCCGGCGCGTCCTCATGAGCTCCACGGCCTCCGGCACGGTCGTGTCGGGGGTGACCGTGAATGGGGTCGTCGTCATCCGGCTCTTCACGAACATGGCTACCCTCCCAGGTACGCGCGCTTGATGTCCTCGGTGTCCATGAGCTCAGCGGCGTTGCCGGAGGACACGATCCGGCCCGTCTCCATCACGTACGCCCGGTCGGCGACCTGGAGCGCCATGTTGGCGTTCTGCTCGACCAGCAGGATCGTCGTCCCCGACTCGCGGTTGATGCTGGAGACGATGTTGAAGATCTCCTGCACCAGGAGCGGCGCCAACCCCATCGAGGGCTCGTCCAGCAGCAGGATCCGCGGCCGACTCATGAGCGCCCGGCCCATCGCGAGCATCTGCTGCTCCCCGCCGGACAGGGTGCCGGCGTCCTGCTTTCGGCGCTCGGCGAGCACCGGGAACCGCGCGAAGACCTGCTCCAGGTCGTCGGCGATCCCCGCACGGTCGCGGCGCATGTAAGCGCCGAGATCGAGGTTCTCCAGCACCGACATGGCCGGGAAGACCCGGCGTCCCTCAGGCACCTGGCACAGGCCGAGCTTCACCCGATCCTTGGCCGAGGCCCTCGTGACGTCCTTGTCGTCCACGAGCACCGAACCGGAGGTCGGCCGGATGAGTCCGGACGTCGTGCGCAGCGTGGTCGTCTTGCCGGCGCCGTTCGCCCCGATGAGGGTGACGACCTCGCCGTCGGCGACCTTGAGCGAGACGCCCTTGAGCGCGTGGATGCCCCCGAAGTGGACGTGCAGGTCCTTGATCTCCAGCATCAGCTGACCTCCTCCCCCAGATAGGCCTCGATGACGCGCGGGTTGGCCCGCACGTCGTCCGGTGTCCCCTCTGCGATGACGACCCCGTGGTCGAGGACGTACAGCCGCTCGCAGATGCTCATCACCAGCGACATGTCGTGCTCGATCAGGAGAATCGTCAGCTTGAACTCGTCGCGGATCCAGCCGATGAGTTCCGACAGCCGGGCCGTCTCGTTGGGGTTCATGCCCGCGGCCGGCTCGTCCAGCAACAGCAGCGTCGGACGCGTCGCCAGCGCCCGCGCAATCTCCAGGCGGCGCTGCTCCCCGTACGGCAGGTTGCGCGCCAGTTCGTCGACCTTGTCCTCCAGCTGCATGATGCGCAGGAGTTCGACACTCTCGTCGTGGATCGTCGCGCGTGCCCTGGCGTGGGACGGCAGGTGGAGGAACGCCGCGAGGAGCCCGTAGGGGTGGTTCTGCTGGAGGGCGATCATCACGTTGTCGAGCACCGTGAGGTTCTTGAACAGGCGGATGTTCTGGAACGTTCGTCCCACTCCGGCACGGCAGATGGCGTGCGGCTTCAGGCCGCCGAAGCGGACTTCCTTGCCCTCCCGTACGAACGTGATGGTGCCGGACGACGGTGGGTACACCCCCGTGAGCAGGTTGAACAGGGTGGTCTTGCCGGCGCCGTTGGGGCCGATCAGTCCGACGAGTTCGCCTTCACCGAGGCGGAGCACGACGTTCGAGACGGCTGCCAGTCCCCCGAAGTTCCGGGTCAGCTTGTCGACGGTGAGGATGTCGGTCACGAGGACGCCTCCCCTGTGGTCGCGCGTCGGCGTCCGAGCCGTTTGAACCAGGACAGCGACAACTCGCGGTCCCCCATCAGCCCCTGCGGGCGGAAGATCATGATGACCACCAGGACGAGCGCGTAAATGATCATCCGGATCTCGGGGAACGGCTGCAGCGCGGTCGACACCAACGCCAGCAGGATGGCCGCGAGGACCGAACCCGAGAGGCTGCCCAGGCCGCCGAGCACCACGATCACGAGGATGTCGATCGACTTCAGGAAGTTGAAGAGGTCCGGCTTGATGAAGTAGAAGTACGACGCGTACAGCCCGCCGGCGATGCCGCCGAAGAAGGCGCCGACCGTGAAGGCCAGCGTCTTGGCTCGAGTCGAGTTGACGCCGACGGACTCAGCGGCGATCTCGTCCTCGCGGACGGCGATGCAGTCCCGCCCCTGGGACGAGCGCAGGAAGTTGGCGATGACGATGATCGTGCCCGCGGTGAACACGAACAGCCACGTCCAGTTGACCAGGCGAGGCATGCCGGACAGGCCGGCAGCGCCGTTGGTGAACTCGAAGTTCAGGAAGAGCACACGGATGATCTCCGCCATGCCGAGCGTGGCGATCGCGAGGTAGTCCCCACGCAGCCGCAGGGTCGGCAGGCCGATGAGGAACCCGACCAACGCGGCCAGGGCCGCACCGAGCAGGACGCCCCCGAGGAAGCCCCAGACGGTGGGGAACCGGATGGTCATCAGCGCGCTGGCGTAGGCACCGATCGCCATGAAGCCCGCGTGCCCGAGGGAGAACTGGCCGGTGAAGCCGGTGATGAGGTTGAGGCTCACCGCCAGGATGATGTTGATGCAGATCGTCGCGATCGTGGCCTGCAGGTAGTCGTTGATGATCCCGACGCTGGCCAGGAGCAGCACCACGAGGTAGACGGCGAGGAGAGGCAGCCCCTTGGTGAGGGCCGTCCGGACGAGGGACGAGCTCATGGTCTACACCTTCTCCTTGACGTTCTTGCCGAGCAGGCCGGTCGGCTTGATGATCAGGATGGCGATCAGGACGGCAAAGACCACGGCGTCCTTGTACATCGAGTAGCCCGAGCCCGCGACCAGGGTCTCGATGCCGCCGATGAAGTAGCCGCCGATGAGCGCGCCCGGGATCAGTCCGATGCCGCCGAACACGGCGGCCACGAACGCCTTGAGGCCGGGCATGATGCCCATGAGCGGGTTGATCGAGTTGTAGTAGACGCCCACGAGGACGCCCGCAGCCCCGGCCAACGCCGACCCGAGGGCGAAGGTGAACGAGATGGTGTTGTTGACGTCGATGCCCATGAGACGCGCGGCGTCGGCGTCCTGCGACACGGCCCGCATCGCCTTGCCCATCCGGGTGCGCTTGACGATGAACTGCAGCGCCAGCATGAGCACGATCGAGATTCCGACGATCAGCAGTTGCTGCGTCTTGATCACGATCCCGCCCAGCGGCACTGTCGCGTTCATGAAATCGGGCAGCGGCGGGTAGGAACGCACGGCTGCCCCGAAGAAGAACATCATCGTGTACTCGAGCAGCAGCGAGACCCCGATCGCCGTGATCAGCACGGCGATCCTGGTGGAGTTGCGGAGAGGCTTGTAGGCCACCCGCTCGATCAGCACCCCGAGCACGATGCAGACGACCATCGCCAACAGCAACGACGTGAAGATCCCGAGTCCGAGAAGCGACATGCTGAAGTAGCCGACGAACGCGCCCACCATGTACACGTCGCCGTGCGCGAAGTTGATGAGCTGGATGATCCCGTAGACCATCGTGTAGCCGAGCGCGATCAGCGCGTAGATGCTGCCGAGTGACAGGCCGTTGATCACCTGCTGGAGGATCTGATCCACGGGCGGACCCCTTTCGGTACGGACTCGGGGAGTGGAGGCACCAGGCCTCCACTCCCCCAGCCGTGTGTGGTGGCGTCGAGGACGCCCGCGATCAGGACTGGACCTGCTCCGCGGTGGCCTGCTGGCCGTCCTTGAGGCCGATGACGACGATGCTCTTCGCGGCGTTGTGGTTCTCGTCCACGGTGATCGTGCCCGTGACACCCTCGAACCCCTCGGTGGCCTCGAGGGCGTCCTTGATCGACTCGCCGGTCAGTTCGTCGGCCCGACCGATCGCGTCGACAGCGAACTTGGCCGTGTCGTAGCCGAGGGCGTGGAAGGCACCCGGGTCGGTGTTGTACTTCGCCTTGAAGGCGGCGATGAACTCCGTGACCTTCGGGGAGGTGTCGAGCGAGCTGTAGTGGTTGGTGAAGTAGACGTCGTTGAGCGCGGCGGGACCGGCAAGTTCCAGCAGGGTCGGCGAGTCGAAGCCATCGGCGCCCAGCACCGGGACGGCGATGCCCAGCTCGCGGGCCTGCTTGATGACGAGGCCGGCCTCGTTGTAGTAGCCCGCGAGGTAGATGGCGTCGAACTGCTGACCCTTGAGGCGGGTCAGGATCGCGTTGAAGTCCGTGTCGTTCGTGACGTAGGACTCATTGCCCACGATCTGACCGCCGCCGGCGGTGAAGGTCTTCGTGAAGTTCTCGGCCAGGCCCTTGGCGTAGTCGCTGGACTTGTCCTGGATGATCGCGGCCGTCTTGGCGCCCAGGTTCTTCGACGCGAAATTGGCCATCGCGGTGCCCTGGAAGGAGTCGCTGAAGCACGTACGGAACGCGTACTCCTTGACGCCGGAGGCGTCCACAGTCACGTCATCGGCGGTGGCCGATCCCGAGATGACGGGGATCTTGTTCTGGATCGCGACGGGAATCTGCGCCTTGAACGAGCCGGACGTCGCGGGCCCGAGGACCGTGAGCACCTTGTCCTGGGTCATCAGCTTGGTGCCGAGGGTGGTGGCCTCCGCGGGCTCGGACTTGTTGTCGTACTTGACCAGTTCGATCTGCTTGCCCTGGACGCCGCCGGCGGCGTTGATCTCCTCGATGGCCATCTCGATGCCCTCGACACTGGCCTGGCCGTAGGTGGCGACCCCGCCGGAGAGCTCGTAGTTGACACCGATCTTGATCGTGTCACCGGCCTGCCCGGACGGGCTGGTGGAGGCGGAGCTGCAACCGGCGAGCATCGAGAGGCCCATGGCGCCCGCCAGGGCCCAGGTGACCATTCGCTTCATGTGGTTCTCACTTCTGTGCGGGTACGGGATGCGAACCCCACGTCTGCGGTCAAACAGGATCGACGTTGATCGAGCCCGCTCGTGGGTGGCGTCGCGTGGACGTGTGGCGCTGGCACGATAGCCGACGGACCCAAGACCCCGCCATGCCCTCGTGATGTGAGACGCGCGAGGGCGGGCCGGAGTCCCGGCCCGCCCTCGGTGACGCGTGGCGTCCGGCCTTGTCAAAGGTTGATCATGTGCCCCGCGATGCCCTCGGCGGCCTCCTTCATGGCCTCGGAGAGGGTGGGGTGGGCGTGGATCGTCCGGCCCACCTCATCGGCGGTGAGATCCCACATCTGGGCGAGCACAAGCTCGGGCAGCAGTTCGGTGACCTCGGGGCCGATCATGGCCGCGCCCAGGAGCTCGTTGTACTTGGCGTCCGCGATGATCTTCACGAAGCCGACGCCCTCGCCCATGCCGTTGGCCTTGCCGTTGGCGCTGAACGGGAACTTGGCGGTCTTGACGTCGTAGCCGCGGTCCTTGGCCTGCTGCTCGGAGTAGCCGAACGAGGCGATCTGGGGCTGGCAGTAGGTCGCCCGCGGGATCATGTCGTAGTTGATCGCCATGGTCTCGGCGCCGGCGATCGTCTCTGCGGCCACGACGCCCATGGCTTCGGCGGTGTGCGCGAGCATCATCTTGCCGGTCACGTCGCCGATCGCGTAGAGGCCGGGCACGTTCGTCCGCATGAAGTCGTCGATCGCGATGGCGCCACGCTCGGTGAGCGCCACGCCGGTGTTCTCCAGGCCGTAGCCCTCAAGCCGCGGGGCGAAGCCCATGGCCTGCATCATGCGGTCAGCCTCCAGCACCTGCGAGGCGCCACCCTTGGCGGGGCTGACGGTGACCCGGACGCCGGAGCCCGTGTCCTCGACGGACTCGACCTTGGTTCCGGTCAGGACCTTGATCCCCAGTTTGCGGTAGGCCTTGGCCAGCTCGGCGGAGATGTCGGCGTCCTCGGTGGGGACCATGCGGTCGAGGTACTCCACGATCGTGACCTGGGTGCCGTACGCGTTGAGCACGTAGGCGAACTCGGTGCCGATGGCCCCGGACCCGCCGATGATGATCGACTTCGGGACGCTTCCGGCGAGGATCTGCTCCTTGTAGGTGACCACGTTCGCGCTGACACGCGTGCCCGGCAGCAACTTCGTCGTGGCGCCGGTCGCGATGATGCAGCTGTCGTAGGTGACGTTCTCGACCGAGCCGTCCTCCTTGGTGACCGCGACGGTCTTCGCGTCGGTGAACATCCCCCAGCCGTGGATCTCGGTGATCTTGTTCTTCTTCATGAGGAAGTGGATGCCCCCGACGGATCGGTCGCTGACGGCGCGGCTGCGGCTGAAGGCCTTGGCATAGTCGACGCTGATGTCGCCGGAGATCCCGAACTTGTCGGCCTCCTTGGTGACGATGTGCGCCAACTCCGCGTTGCGCAGGAGGGACTTGGTGGGGATGCAACCGATGTTGAGGCACACCCCGCCCCAGTACTCCTTCTCGATGACGGCGGTCTTGAGACCGAGCTGGGCGGCGCGGATGGCGGCGACGTAGCCGCCAGGGCCTGCTCCGAGGACAACGACGTCGAAATGAGAGCTCATGATGGCAACTCTAGAGCGCTTGCCTCGACCGCGTCATGCGAAGCGGCCGCTGGTCTAGACTCGGTCCCCGTGACGGAATCCACCAGCAAGATCGGCCGCCTCGTTCGGGATGCGCGCAAGCAGCGGGGCCTCACCCGTTCCCAGGTGGCGCATGCCTTGGGGATGCACACCCACGAGCTTCGCGAGATCGAATCCGGTGGCACTGACATCGACGTGTCCGAGGTGGCCCGGATCGCCGCCGCGATCCAGGACCCTGCGCTCGCCCCCCGCGCACGGACGATGCACTTTCGCATCAAGGGCCCGACCACACTGTCGGGCTCCATCGAGGTGCGCTCGT
Source organism: uncultured Nigerium sp. (assembly GCA_964653755.1). Lineage (GTDB taxonomy): Bacteria > Actinomycetota > Actinomycetes > Propionibacteriales > Propionibacteriaceae > Propioniciclava. Next base: position 9,507 of record CAZZGU010000048.1, read on the forward strand.
CCAAGAACGCCGCCGTCGCCCTGTTGTGCGCCTCCCTGTTGAACCAGGGACGGACGGTGCTGCGCGGCATCGCGCAGATCGAGGAGGTCAACCGCATCCTGGAGGTCCTGGAGTCGATCGGGGTCCAGGTGGTCTGGTCTCCCGACAAGTCCGAGCTCGAACTGATCCGGCCCGCGGTGCTCGACCTCGACTCGATGAACGTGGAGGCGGCGCGACGAACCCGCAGCGTCATCATGTTCCTCGGTCCCCTTCTGCACGTCCTGGAGGAGTTCCAACTCCCCTACGCCGGCGGCTGCAACCTCGGCACCCGGACCGTCACCCCGCACCTGCAGGCGCTCCACCACTTCGGGCTCGACGTCAAGGCCACCGAGGGCTGGTACAAGGCCTCCGTGCACGAGACGGGGGAAGGCGTCCGATCGATCACCCTGACCGAGCGTGGCGACACCGTCACGGAGAACGTATTGATGGCCGCCGCCCTCTACCCGGGCGAGACCATCATTCGCAACGCCTCCCCCAACTACATGGTCCAGGACGTCTGCTTCTTCCTGGAGGCGCTCGGTGTCCGGGTGGACGGCATCGGCAGCACCACCCTCCACGTGCACGGCCTCGAGCGGATCGCGACCGACGTGAGCGTCGCCCCCTCCGAGGACCCGATCGAGGCGATGAGCCTGATCACCGCGGCCGTCGTCACGCACTCCGAACTGACGATCACGCGGGCCCCCATCGAGTTCCTGGAGATCGAGCTCGCGATCCTCGCCGACATGGGCCTGAAGTACGAGCTGTCGCCGGAGTACCGCTCCGAGAACGGCCGGACGCGTCTCGTCGACATCACCGTTCACCCGAGCGAACTCCACGCGGCCGCCGACAAGATCCACCCGATGCCCTTCCCGGGTCTCAACATCGACAACCTGCCCTTCTTCGCGGTGATCGCCGCCGCCGCGGAGGGACGGACGCTGATCCACGACTGGGTCTACGAGAACCGCGCGATCCACCTCATGGATCTGAACAAGCTGGGCGCAAACACGCAACTGCTCGACCCGCACCGGCTGCTCGTGTTCGGGCCGACCCGTTGGCGCAGCCAGGAGCTGATCTGTCCGCCCGCCCTGCGCCCCGCCGTGTGCCTGATGCTGGCGGCGCTGGCCGCCCGGGGCACGAGCGTGTTGCGCGACGTCTACGTGATCAACCGCGGCTACGAGGACCTGCCCAACCGGCTCAACGCCCTGGGCGCCGACATTCAGGTCTTCTTCGACTGACCCTGGCCCGTCACCGGTCGGGTCGCTGGAGCCGCTCCACCTCGCGGGCAACGTTGTCGCGCGCCCGCTCCTCCCACAGGCGGAGCCCCGTCGGCGTCCGGTAGAGGACCGACTCCCCCAGCAGCCTCTCCAGGACGAGGGTGCGCCCGCGCCGGAAATCGCCGTCGGCGACGTGGGCGTACTCCGCCCGGACGCCGGCGACGTAGGCCGCGTACCGCTTGGGTGCGGCGGCGAGGATGGCGAGGTCCGCGTCGACCAGCGCCCGAGCGGACGCGTCGTCGTCCCGGGGCGCGCCCGGAGCTGTCGCCAGAACCAGGCCGGCGACGCGTCCCGCCAGCGCATCGGACAACCCGGCTCCGGCCAGGCCGGACGCCGCGAGCTCGGCCGAGCGCTCCTCGTCTCGTCCGGGCTCCCCCTCGTAGACGGCGTCATGGAACCAGGCTGCGAGTCTCGCCTCGACGGCGACCGGCTCCCCCAGGTGCGCCAGGTGGTCGAGGTCGAGCAGGACGGCGTGGAGGTGGGTGGGGTCGTGGTAGCGACGATGCGGCTCCGACCAGCGCCGGACCAGGTCCTCGCCCAGCGCCGTCCAGCCCGCGTCGCCGGGCTCCGCCACCTCCTGCGCGAGGTCCACCCAGCCCGCGCGCAACTCCGGCAGGACCCGTCGCCGGGTCTCCGCCGGCCGGCTCGGATGCGGGACGCGCAGCCCGGAAGCCCGGAGACGAGCCAGGAGTTCCCGCCCCTCCACGGGGGTCGCGCCAGCCGCCACGAGGTCGTGGTAGCGCTGGGCCGGGACGTCGTAATGGTCGAGATCGAACGCCCGCCGGGGAAGGCCGGTGCTGCGCGCGAACAAGTGCAGTTCCTCGTACGAGAAGTCCGAGACGAGGTGGCTCCAGACGGTGCCGTGGGCCGGCCAGTAAGGCGGGTCGATGAAGAGGACCACCCGGATCACCCTCCGATCGGGGACACCTCGAAGTGATGGCGTGGGTGGACGAGCTCGTCCTGGGCGGCCACGAGCTGGAGTTCCCGCTTCCCGGAGTCGGCGGTCATCTTGAGGACGGAGTAGACGACGTCGGCCGTCCGCCCCAGCGCGGCGGGCACCGAGCGGGTCTCGAGGTAGGCGGCGAGGAACATCGCGGTGGTCAGGTCGCCGGACCCCGTGAAGACGCGGTGCAGCAGCGGCGTCGTCACTGACCAGGCACCCGTGGAGTCGACGGCGATCATCGTGAGCGTGTCGGGGTCGGCGCCCTCCACCACCGCCGAGGTGACGAGGACGACCTCGGGTCCGGCCGCGCGCAGGGCGTGGGCGGCCTCGACGATGCCCGCGAGCGTGGCGGCGTCACGCCCGGTCAGGAAGATGAGCTCGTAGTGGTTCGGGGTCACGATGTCGGCCATCTTGATGACGTGGTCGCGGAGGAACTCCGGGACGCCCGGCATGACGAAGATGCCCCGGCCCACGTCCCCCATCACCGGGTCGGCGCAGTACAACGACTGCGGGTTGCGCTTCTTGACCAGCCGGACCGCGTCGAGGATCGCCTCCCCCATGGCGGGCGCGCCCTGGTAGCCCGACAGGACGGCGTCCACCTCGGGCAGGACGCCCCGATCGTCGATCCCTTCGATGACCGCGGCGACGTCGTGCGGCTTGAGCAGCGGTCCCTTCCAGGCGGGGTAGGACGTGTTGTTGGAGAAATGGACGGTGATGACGGGCCACACCTCCAGGCCGAGCCGCATCAGGGGGAAGGTCGCGGCGCTGTTGCCCACGTGTCCGTAGGCCACGCTGGACTGGATCGAGAGAATGGTCGTCACGAGCGGGAATTGTGCACCCTCCGCGCACGTCGTGCACCTCGCGGCCTGCCGACCCTGCCGGGGGCCGCGACCGCGTAGGGTGTGCCCCGTGCGTGCGGTGGACCACCCCTACTTCGCCTCCCGGTTCGTGGCGCTGGCCCACCGGGGCGGCTTCAGCGGCGATGCGCCGCTCGAGGTCGAGAACTCCCTGCGGGCCTTCCGGGGCGCCGTCGGCCTCGGGTACCGCTACCTCGAGACCGACGTCCACGCCACCGCGGACGGCGTCCTCGTGGCCTTCCACGACGACGAACTCGACCGGGTGACGGACGCGACCGGCCGCGTCCGGGATCTCCCCTGGGACGTGGTGCGCTCGGCCCGGATCGGCGGTAGCGAAGCCATCCCCCGTCTCGACGACCTGCTCGAGGAGTTCCCGGCGCACCGCTTCAACCTCGACATCAAGGAGCCGGGAGCAGTGGCGCCCCTCGTCGCGTCGATCGAACGTCACGCCGCCCACGATCGGGTGTGCGTGGGCAGCTTCTCCACCGCCCGCATCGGGGCTTTCCGGCACGCCATGGGGCCCCGGGTGGCGACGGCGGCGAGCCAGGTTGAGGTCGGGGTGCTCGCGTGGGGCGTCGGGGCCCGTCGGGTGTGGCCGCTCGTGGGTCAGGCGCTTCAGGTCCCGGAACGGGACCCGCGCACGGGCCTGCGCGTGGTGTCCCGGGGCATGGTCCGGGCCGCGCACCGCCGGGGCGCCCACGTCCACGTCTGGACGATCAACGCGCGCGACGACATGGAACGCCTGATCGACCTCGGGGTCGACGGACTCGTCACCGACGACATCGGAACGCTCAAGGAGGTCCTGATCTCCCGGGGCCTGTGGGAGGGAGAGCCGTGACCGGAACCGGGCGGGCGCTGGCCGCGGGCGGGGGCGCCCCACGGTCGAAGATCATCGCCTGGGCGATGTGGGATTGGGGAACCCAGCCCTTCAACACCGTCATCACCACCTTCGTGTTCGCGGTCTACCTCACGTCGGAGTCGTTCGGGCCGACCAACTTCACCTCGCAGTCGCTGTCGTTGTCGACAGCCCTGGCCGGGCTCCTCGTGGCCGCGATCGCGCCGGTCCTCGGCCAGAATGCCGACCGCACCGGACGCACCGTCCGCAACCTGCGCTGGCAGACGTGGGGCGTGGCGGCGATCTCGGCATCGCTGTACTTCGTCCGCCCCGAGCCCGCATTCCTCTGGCTCGGGCTGATCCTGCTGGCCATCGGCTCGGTGGTCTCC
>CAZZGU010000049.1:0-13726 GCA_964653755.1 uncultured Nigerium sp.
TCGAGGCCGGCCTCACCTCCGCGATCGTCCACCCCAGCCGCATCCTCCCGATGTCCCGCATCCCGGACGAGCAACGCGAGGTCGCCCTCGACCTCATCCACGACCGCCGCACCGAGGACTACGACCCGCTGGAGCGCTTCCTGGGCCTGTTCGAGGGCGTGACGACGGCGGCGACCAAGGACGTCCGGCTCGCCGAGTTGAACGCGCTCCCGCTCGCCGAGCGCCTCCAGCGCCGGATCGTCGACGCCGAGCCCCACGGCCTGGCCGAGGACCTCGACGAGGCGCTGGCGTCCAAGGCCGCCCTCGCCATCATCAACGAGGACCTGCTGGCGGGCATGAAGACCGTCGGAGAACTGTTCGGCTCGGGGCAGATGCAGCTGCCGTTCGTGCTGCAGTCCGCGGAGGTCATGAAGCGGGCCGTCGCCCACCTGGAGCCCCACATCGAGAAGGCGGACGCCTCGGGCAAGGGCACGCTCGTGCTCGCCACCGTCAAGGGCGACGTCCACGACATCGGCAAGAACCTGGTCGACATCATCCTCACCAACAACGGCTACCGCGTCGTCAACATCGGCATCAAGCAGCCCGTGTCGGCCATCATCGAGGCCGCCGAGACCCATCGCGCCGACGCGATCGGCATGTCGGGCCTCCTGGTGAAGTCGACCGTTGTCATGCGCGACAACCTGGCCGAGCTCAACGCCCGCGGGCTGGCGCACTACCCGGTGTTGCTCGGCGGGGCCGCCCTCACGCGCGCGTTCGTCGAGCAGGATCTCAACAGCCTGTACGAGGGCGAGGTCCGCTACGCCCGCGACGCCTTCGAGGGCCTGGCCCTCATGGACGCCGTGATGGCCGTGAAGCGCGGCGAGGCCGACGCCCTGCCCGCCCCGCGGCAGCGACGCGTGGCGGCGCGCACGGCGTCCGGGGAGGGGGCGAAGCCCGCGGGACGCTCCGACGTGGCCCGACGCATCGACGTGCCGACCCCGCCGTGGTGGGGGAGCCGGGTCGTGAAGGGCATCCGGCTCGCCGAGGTCGCCCAGTGGCTCGACCACCGGGCCACGTTCCTGGGCCAATGGGGGCTCAAGCCGACCCGGGAGGGCGTCAGCTACGACGAACTCGTCGAGACCGAGGGGATCCCGCGGCTGCGCCTGTGGCTTGACCGTCTCCACACCGGGGGGCTGGCCGAGTTCGCCGTCGTGTACGGGTACTGGCCCTGCCACTCCGAGGGCGACGACCTGGTGGTCTTCGACCCCGACGAACAGTCCAGGGAGGTGGCGCGCTTCACCTTCCCGCGGCAGTCCCGCGACCGGCACCTGTGCCTGGCCGACTTCTTCCGCGACGCCGACGAGGCTGCCGAGCTCGGCCCGGACGTCCTGCCGCTGCAGCTCGTCACCATGGGGTCGCGGGTGTCCGAGGAGACAGCCCGGCTGTTCGCCCAGCACGCCTACCGGGACTACCTCGAGCTGCACGGGCTGTCGGTGCAGCTCACCGAGGCCCTCGCCGAGTTGTGGCACGCTCGCGTCCGGCTGGAGCTGGGGCTCGGCGGGGACGCCGGCGTCGAAGCGATGATCCGGGACCAGGCCTACCGGGGCTCCCGTTACAGCATCGGCTACCCCGCCTGCCCCGACCTCGCCGACCGGGCCCCGCTCGTGGGCCTGCTCCGCGCAGACCGCATCGGGGTTGTTCTCTCTGAGGAGCTGCAACTCCACCCCGAGCAGTCGACCGACGCGCTGATCGTCCACCACCCGGAAGCGAAGTACTTCAATGCCCGCTGACATCCCCGCCGCACTGCTGTGGGACTTCGACGGGACCCTCGTCGAGTCCGAGGACTCCTGGTTCCGGGCCGAACAACGTATCCTCGGCGACTGGGGATTCCGCGGCTGGACGCGCGAGGACGCCAACGCCCTGGTCGGCAACCACCTCGCCCAGTCGACACGCATCCTCATGGACGTGGCGGGCGTGGCGGGGCTCGACCCTGAGCATTACGCGGGCGTCCTCGCGGCCTACGCGCTCGACGACATCCAGGAGCGGGGAGCCCCCTTCCGTCCCGGCGCGGACGCCCTCCTGTACGCCGCCCGAGAGGCGGACATCGCGTGCGCCCTGGTATCCGCGACGTTCAGCCACGTCCTGGAGGCTGTGCTGGCGACGATGCGGCCGGGCCTGTTCGACGTCGTCGTGGGCGGCGACCATGTCGAACACGGAAAGCCCCACCCCGAGCCCTACCTGTTGGCGGCGAGCCGGCTGGGCGTCCGGGCGGAGGACTGCGTGGCCTTCGAGGACTCCGTCCCCGGCAGCACCTCGGCGGAGGCCGCAGGATGCGTCGTCATCGGCGTCCCCTTCCTGCAGGCGCTGGAGCCGAGCCCAGGGAAGGTCGTGTGGCCGACGCTGGCGGGCGTGACCCTGAGCGACGTCACCGACGTGTGGCAGAGGCTGCGCCGTGCGTAGGCCCGCTCGCGGCGCGATCTGCGCTGTCGCGGCATCGCTGGTGCTGGGAGCCTGTACCGGACCGGGCCTGACCCCCACGCCGACGCCCACCCCGACTCCGCACCAGGACTTCGTCGTGACGACGACCGAGCGGCCCGGCGCGTACGACCCCGCCGCCGCCACGACCTCGGCGGACGCCGTCGTGGCCCTCAACGTCTTCAGCCGGCTCATGGTCGTGCACCCCCAGGACGCTTCCCTCAAGCCGGACCTGGCCACCGACTGCCTCTACACGTCGGCGACGACGTACGCGTGCGACCTGCCCGAGGGGCTCACGTTCCACAACGGGCACGCCCTCACCGCCTCGGACGTGAAGTTCAGCATCGAGCGGGCGTACCGCCTGGGCGTGAACGGCGGGTCGGCCCTGCTGCTCGACGCGCTCGAGCGCATCGACGTCGTGGACGACCGCAAGGTCCAGTTCGTGCTCAAGTGGGCGGACACCCAGTTCGGCTACGCCCTCGCCACGCCAGCCGCATCCATCGTGGACGAGGAACTCTACGATCCCGATGTGGCGAGGCCCATGAGCGCGCAACCGGTGGGGTCCGGCCCGTACCGGCTGGTCACGATGGGGGAGGACCAGCTCGGCTTCGAGCGCTTCTTCGACTATCGCGGCGCCACCGGAGGGGCCCTCGACGTGATCCGGCTCGCGTTCGTCGCCGACTCCGCGGGCGCCGAGGCCGCAATCGCCGCCGGGGACACCGACGCGGTCTGGCGCTCCCTGACGGACGCCGCCGTGGCGCGCCTCACGCCTGCCGCGGATCCCGACGACGACCCCGCCGCAGCCGAGGGCTTCAGCCGCTGGCCGATGCCCCGCGTGCGCGTCCAGCGCCTCGTGTGGAACGCGGCCTCGGCCTTCCGGGAGAGCGCCGACCTGCGCAACGTCGTGGCGCTTGCGCTCCAGGCCGACCGGACGATGACGTCGCTGGTGCCCCCGACCGTCACCGGCGCGGTCGACGCCTTCGGGGTCGGAGGCACGCCCGCCGTGACCCCGCTCGGCGGCCAGCGCGTCCGGATGACCCTGTCGTACACCTCCAGCGCCCCCGGCCAGGCTGACCTCGCCCGCCTGCTCCGCGACCGGATCGAGGCGGTGGGCGGCCTCAGCGTGCAACTCCTGCCGGACGCCGCGGACGCCGACCTCCTGCTCACCGACCGGCCCGCCTGGGTGAACACGGCGTTCGGGTGGCTGCAGGTCTACGTCGACGCGACGCTGCCGGGCAGCCGGGACAAGATCGACGACCTCGACCGGAGGGCCCGCGAGACCACGGACGCCGCCACGCGGGCGGCCCTGCTCGCCGAGATCCAGTACCAGGCGGCCGCCGACCTGACGGTCCTGCCGCTGTCGAACGCGCCGGAGACGCTGTTCGTGGCGCCGGGCGTCCGCCTTGAGGGCCAACCGTTCGGGCCCGGCTACCAGCTCGGGCTCTGGGGGTTCCGGCGGTGAGCGGCGGGGAGTTCTCCGGGGTGCTGACCGGTCCGCTGCGTGAGGGCGAGCGGGTCACGGTGACCGACCAGAAGGGTCGTCGCCACTCGGTGGTGCTGCGGGCGGGCGGAGTATTCCACACGACGAAGGGCGGCATCGCACACGACGACCTGATCGGCGGGCCCGAGGGCACGGTCGTCCGGTCGGCCGGCGGGCAGGACTACCTGGTGTTCCGGCCCGTCATGCACGAGTTCACGGTGTCGATGCCACGCGGCGCCGCGGTGGTCTACCCCAAGGATGCGGCCCACATCCTCATGGAGACCGACATCTTCCCGGGCGCACGCGTGCTGGAGGCGGGGGTCGGGTCGGGGGCGCTCTCGATCGCGCTGCTCCGGGCGATCGGCCCGGACGGGCACCTGTACAGCTACGAGCGCCGTGCCGACTTCGCCCAGATCGCGCAGGCCAACGTCGAGAAGTTCTTCGGGCGCCACCACCCGGCCTGGGAGGTACGTGTCGGCGACCTCGTCGAGGCCCGAGGTCCCGAGGAGGTCGACCGCGCCGTGCTCGACATGCTGGCGCCCTGGGAGTGCATCGACGCGATCGCCGAGGTGCTCGTGCCCGGCGGGTTCCTGTGCTGTTACGTGGCGACTGCGACCCAGCTCGGCCGCACGGTGGACACGCTGCGCGTCCACGGTGGTTTCACCGAGCCCGTGGCCCGCGAGTACACGGCCCGCGAGTGGCACGCCGAGGGGTTGGCCATCCGGCCCGGTCACGGCACCGCCGGTCACACCGGCTTCCTGATCTTCACCCGCCGCCTGGCTCCCGGCGTCACCGCGCCGATCCGCAGGCGGCGTCCGGCCCCCGGGGCCTACGGCCCGGACTACGTCGGCCCACGGCCTGCCGGCGTGGCCACCGACTGAGCAGGAGGCGGCATGGACGAGCTGGACGCCCTGCGCCAGCAGGTTGACGGGCTGGGCCGGCAGCTCGACGCCCGCACGCGGGCCGGCGAACTCGCCGAACGGCGCCTCGCGGAGGCACGCGCGGACGCCCGCGCGCTGGCCCAGAACAACGACCGGCTCAACCAGACGCTCAAGGAGGCCCGCACGTCGCTGGTGGCGCTGCGCGACGAACTGGCTGCGCTGGCGTCCCCGCCGAACGCGTTCGGGCTCGTGGTGGGGGAGGTCGGCGACGGGTTGGTCGACGTGGCCTCCCAGGGGCGGCTCGTCCGCGTCCGGCTGTCCCCCGAGGTGGACGCCGGCGCGCTCGTGGTCGGGGCCGGCGTCCTGCTCAACGAGGCCATGGTCGTGGTGGCTCTCGCCGAGGGCCCGCCTTCGGGGGAGGTGGTCCGGGTGCGGGAGGCGCTGGGGGGCGCGTCGGTGCTGGTGTCGTCGGTCAACGATGACGAACTCGTCCTCCTGCTGGGCCGGGAGTTGCTCGGCGAGGACCTGCAGCCCGGGGATTCGCTGCTGGCCGACCGGCGCGCCTTCGTGGCCCTGCGGCGCGTCGCGCGCTCGGACGTCGAGGAGTTGACGCTCGACGAGGTGCCCGACGTCACCTACGCCGACATCGGGGGACTCGGCGACCAGATCGAGCAGATCCGCGACGCCGTCGAGTTGCCGTTCCTGCACCGCGAGCTGTTCGACGAGTTCGGCCTGGCTGCACCCAAGGGCGTCCTGCTGTACGGCCCGCCGGGCTGCGGCAAGACGATGATCGCCAAGGCCGTGGCCAACGCGGCCGGCTCCTACTTCCTCAACGTCAAGGGCCCCGAGTTGCTCAACAAGTACGTGGGGGAGACGGAGCGGCAGATCCGCGTCATCTTCGGTCGGGCGCGCGAGTTGGCCGACGAGGGGCGTCCGGTCGTGATCTTCTTCGACGAGATGGACTCCCTGTTCCGCACGCGTGGCTCGGGGGTCAGCTCGGACGTGGAGAGCACGATCGTCCCGCAGCTGCTCAGCGAGATCGACGGCGTGGAGTCCCTGCGCAACGTGATCGTGATCGGCGCCACCAACCGCGAGGACCTCATCGACCCGGCGATCCTGCGCCCGGGACGCCTCGACGTCAAGATCAAAATGGACCGACCGAACGCGGCGGGCGCCGCCGAGATCTTCGGGCTCTACCTCACGGCGGCCACCCCGCTCAATCCCGGGGAGGCCACGGCAGCCGGGGGCCCGGACGCCTTCCGCGCGGCCCTCGTCGAGGCGGCCGTGGCCGCGCTCTACGCCCGGACCGAGGAGAACCGGTTCGTCGAGGTCACGTACGCCTCCGGTGCGCGCGAGGTGCTCCACGTGGGGGACTTCGTCTCCGGGGCGATGATCGCCAACATCGTGGGGCGCGCCAAGAAGGCCGCCATCAAGGAGGTGCTGGCGTGCGGGGAGCGCGGCGTCCGGACCAGGCACCTGCTGCAGGCCTGCCGCACCGAGGTCGCCGAGAACGAGGAGCTCCCGAACACGACGAATCCGGACGACTGGGCGCGCGTGTCGGGCCGGCGGGGCGAACGGATCGTCTTCCTGCGGACCCTGCACGGATCGCGTTCGCTACCGGTGACCTGAGACGTGGCGGCGCGGGAAGAGGAGGATGCCGTGGCTGGGAGCGCGCTGGCCACCGTCGTTCAGGACCCGTTGTCCTTGCTCTTCTACTTCGCGGTGGGGTTGGCCCTCCTGGGCTGATCCGCGCGGTCAGCGTCCGCTTCGCTGATCGCGGCGGGCCGGGTTGCCGCTGCGACGCGGGTCCTTGCCCTTTCCCGCCGTCGAGGCGGAGCGACCCCGGCGGGCGAGGTGGAGCAGGGCGCGCCAGCCGATCAGGAGCGCCGCCAGGACCGCGGCCGTGACGAGCACGAAGCCCACCTGGACGCCGTCGCCCAGCATCGTGCGGAACATCATCCCGAAAACGAGAGTCACCGCCCAGACCAGGATGCCTTCGGCCACGAGGCCCTGCTTGGGACGCCTCACCACCAGGTAGACCCAGGCCAGCAGCGTGCCCGCGAGGAACGGCAGCGCCGTGCGCCCCACCCCGGCGGCGTCCAGAGTCTCGGCGTGGGAGGCTCGCCCGATGGCGGCGAACACCATGACCAACGCGACGTCGACCAGGATCCACAGGAGCTTGCGCATGGAACCAACCTAGCCTGACCAGCCGGTGGCTACGATTCCGGCATGCTGATGGGGACGGAGACCGAGTACGGGATCACCGCGCCCGAGGCGTCCGGGCTCGACGTGCACACGTTGTCTGCGCTCGTCGTGGACGCCTGCCCCGTGCCCGCGACCGAATCCTTCGCCGACCTCCACAACCGTGTTCTCGGCAACGGGGCCCGCCTGTACGTCGACCACGGCCACCCCGAATACAGCTCCCCGGAGACCACCACCCCGACCGACGCCCTCACCTGGGAACTCGCCGGCGACGCCCTCGTGCTGGCGGCAGCGCGGGCGGCGTCCGAGGCGACGGGCACGCAGATCCGCGTGTACAAGAACAACACCGACGGCAAGGGCTCCTCCTACGGCTACCACGAGAACCACCTGCTGCCCCGGGCGACCCCGTTCGAACACGTGGTGGCGGCGTTGCCGGCGTTCCTCGTCACCCGGACGGTCTTCGCGGGCGCCGGACGCGTCGGGCTGGGCCCCTGCGGCGAGGCGTCCGGCTTCCAGCTGGGCCAACGGCCGGACTTCTTCGAGCGCCTCGTCGGCCTCGACACGATGCGCCACCGCGGTCTGGTCAACACCCGCGACGAGCCGCACGCGCGGCCGTCCCGCTGGCGACGCCTGCACGTCATCACCGGGGACGCGACGCGCAACCCCCACGCCACCTGGCTGAAGATCGGCACCCTCGCCCTGGCCCTGCAGGCCCTCGTGGCCGGACGCCTCCGCACCGTGGCGCTCGCCGACCCGGTCGACGCCTTCCGGCGCGTGAGCCGCGACCTCACGCTCGCCGAGCCTTTGCGCCTGGCGGACGGCCGGACCGCAACGGCGCTGGCGATCCAGGAGGCCTTCCGCGACGACTGCGCAGCACTGGCCGCCGACACACCCCTGGCCGCCGACACACCGCCGGGGGAGGCCGCCGCGCTGCTGGCGGCCTGGACGGCGGTCCTCGACGACCTCCGCACGGACCCCGCCCGCACCACGGACCGCCTCGACTGGCCGGCCAAGTTCGCGATCCTCGAGCGCTACCGCGCCCGTGATGCCCTGGCCTGGGACCACCCCCGTCTCGCCCAGATCGACCTGGCGTGGGCCGATCTCGACCCGGACGCCAGCGTCTTCGGGGCGCTGGAGCGTTCCGGCCGCGTCCGCCCCTTCGCTGACCCGGACGCGGTGCGCGCGGCCACGGCCACGCCCCCGACCGACACCCGCGCGTTCCTGCGCGGCACGATGGTGGCCCGCCACCTTGACGCGCTCGTCTCGGCGACGTGGGATTCGCTGCTCCTGCGTGACAGCCGCGGCGCCCTGCACCCTGTGCGTCTCAGCGAGCCCCTGGCGGGCACGGCGGCCGGGTTCGACGCGTCCGCGCCGCTGGATAGACTGATCGCCCAGTACGAAGGCAGGGCTCACGAAGGCAGGGCTCACGAAGGCAGGGGCTGGTCATGACCGAGCGGATCCAGCGGCGCCGCGTCCAGCGCGACGAGGAGGCTGTCGAGGAGACCGCCACGACCAGTCGCGCCGGGCAGGACGCCGGCCTCGACGCCCACCTGGACTCACTGCTCGACGAGATCGACCTCGTCCTGGAGTCCGACGCCGAGGAGTACGTGCGCGGGTTCGTCCAGAAGGGCGGCCAGTGATGCGTGACCCCCTGATGACAGCGGCCTGGGCGCCCTCCTTCGTCGACCTCCTCGCGCGCACCGCGCCGGACGCGCTGCCCGACTTCTCCGGCGTCCGGTCCGACCGGGCGCCGCACGGCACGACCATCGTCGCCGCCACCTTCACGGGCGGTTTCGCGATCGCCGGTGACCGTCGCGCGTCCTGGGGCACGACCATCGCGCAGCGCGACATCGAGAAGGTGTTCGCCGCCGACGAGTTCACCGCGATCGGCGTTGCCGGGACGGCCGGCGTGGCCGTCGAGCTCGTCCGCCTGTTCTGCGTGGAGCTGGAGCACTACGAGAAGATCGAGGGCCTGCCGCTGAGCTTCGAGGGCAAGGCGAACCGGCTGGGCGGCATAATCCGCGCCAACCTGCCGTCGGCTCTGGAGGGACTCGGAGCGTTGCCGCTGCTCGTCGGGTGGGACGGCGTGCAGGGCCGCCTCGTGAGCTACGACCTGGTCGGCGGCCACTACGAGGAGACGGGCTACCACGCGGTAGGCTCGGGGGCGGCGTTCGCGCGTGGCTCGCTGAAGAAGCTGCACCGCGAGTCGCTCGACGAGCGCGGCGCCGTGGTCGCCCTGCTTCAGGCCCTCGTGGATTCGGCCGACGACGACATGGCGACCGCCGGTCCCGACGTCGTCCGGCGTATCTACCCGCTCGTGTACAGCGGCGGCGCGGGCGGCGTCCGACGGTGGGCGGACGCCGAGCTGGAACCACTCGTCGACGACGTGATGGCGGCCCGCCGGGGCCGCCCCGACGGGCCGGGGGCACCGCTGCTATGACGCTCATGCCGTTCTACGTCTCGCCTGAGCAGCAGATGAAGGACCGGGCCGACTTTGCCCGCAAGGGCATCGCCCGGGGCCGTTCCGTGGTCGCGCTGCGCTACGCCGACGGGATCTGCTTCGTCGCGGAGAACCCCTCGCTCACCCTGAACAAGGTCTCCGAGATCTACGACCGCATCGGCTTCGCGGCCGCGGGCCGCTACAACGAATTCGAGGCGCTCCGTGTCGCGGGCATCCAGCAGGCCGACGTGCGCGGCTACACCTACGATCGTCGCGACGTCACAGGGCGTTCGCTGGCCAACGCGTACGCCCAACTGCTCGGCGGGGTGTTCGCCGCCGCCACCGAGAAGCCGTTCGAGGTCGAACTCGTCGTCGCCGAGGCCGGCGACACAGCGGCGTCCGACCGGCTCTACCGGATCATCTACGACGGGTCGGTCACCGACGAGGAGGGCTTCGCGGTCATCGGGGGCAACGCCGAAGCGATCGCGCAGCGGCTCGGCCAACGCTTCGACCCGGACGCCGCCCTCCCCGACGGGGTCCGCGCGGCGGTCGCGGCGCTGCGCGCCGGTCGTCCGCTGCCCGTGACGGAACTCGAGGTCGCGGTGCTCGACCGGACGCGGGCGCGCGCCCGCCTGTTCACGCGTCTGGACGACGACCGCGTCCGGCAGCTGGTCTCCCCATGACCGGCTTCACCCTTTCTCCGTCGGTCGTCATCGGCGCTGGCCTCCTCGGCGCTTCGGTGGGCTGTGCCCTCTCCCAAGCCGGCCTCGAGGTGCACCTTCTGGACGCCGTCGCCAGCCACGCGCGTGTCGCGGCGTCCCTGGGCGCTGGCACGCTCGACCCTGTCGCTCCGGACGCCGTGCGCCTCGTCGTGGTCGCAGTGCCCCCCGACGCGCTCGCCGACGTGATCGCCGCGGCGCTGGCCACCTACCAGAACGCCACCGTCACCGACGTGGGGTCGGTCAAGGGGACGGTCCTGGCCGACCTCCGGCGGCGCGGGATCGACCTGTCCCGCTACGTGGGCTCCCATCCGATGGCGGGCTCGCAGCGGGTGGGTCCGTTGACCGCCCGGGCGGACCTGTTCGCCGAGCGGACGTGGGTCATCACCCCGCACGACACGGCTGCGGCGCACGCCGTCCTCGACGTGCAGGAGGTCGCCCGGCTGTGTGGCGCCCGGCGGGTCGCGCTGGGCGCAGCCCACCACGACGAGGCGGTGGCCCAGGTGTCCCACCTGCCTCACCTCATGTCGGTGGTGGTCGCTCAGACGCTGACGGGCGTGCCACCCGATCACCTGCGGCTCGCCGGCCAGGGGCTGCGGGACGTCACGCGGATCGCCGGCTCGGATCCGGCCTTGTGGCAGCAGATCATCTCGGCGAACGCGGTGGCAGTCCGGGCCCAACTGGAGGGGGTCCGGGATGCGCTCGACGAGCTGATCGCCGCCGTCGACGAGCCCGAGGCACTCGCCCGGTTCCTGGCCCGCGGCCGGCAGGGCACGCGGGTTCTCCCGGGCAAGCACGGGATGGTCGCGGCCGACTTCGCCCACGTCGTCGTGGAGATCCCCGACGCCCCGGGTGCCCTGGCCCGCCTCTTCGCCGACATCGAGGCGGCGGGGGTCAACGTCGAGGACGTCGCCATCGAGCACGACCCCGAACGGGAGGCCGGCTTCCTCGCCGTCCAGGTCGTGCCGATGCAGGTCGAGCCCCTGGAGCGCGCCATGGGCGACGCGGGGTGGACCGTCCGGCACTGAACGGGACCCCCGCGCGGCACCGCTAGGCTGTCGGAGTGAACACACCTCAACGCCTCGTCATCGCGATCGACGGCCCCAGCGGTTCGGGCAAGTCGACCACCTCCAGGCAGGTGGCGCGCCGGCTCGGCCTGGACTACCTCGACACCGGCGCCATGTACCGCGCCGTCGCCGTCGCCTACCTGGACGCGGGGGTGGAGCAGGACGACGCCGCGGGCATCATCCGCGCGACCCTGGACGCCGACATCGACATCAGCACCGATCCCGAGGACTTCTGGGTCCGGGTCAACGGGCGCGACGTCACCCGTGAGATCCGCCAGCCGCGCATCTCCGCGAAGGTGAGCGCCGTCGCGACGCTGCCGGAGTGTCGGGCCGACCTCGTCCGGAGGCAGCGCGCCCTCGTGGAGGCCGCCGAGCGGGGCATCGTGGCCGAGGGCCGTGACGTCACCACCGTCATCGCCCCGGACGCCGACGTGCGGGTCCTGCTCACCGCGTCCGCCGACGAGCGGATGGCACGTCGTGGCGGCGAGCACCGGGGAGGGCTCGTCGCCGAGCAACTCCGCGACCAGGTGCTCCGGAGAGACCGCGACGACTCAACGCTCGTGGAGTTCCAGAAGCCCGCCGACGGAGTCACCCTCCTCGACACCACCGACCTGACGCTGCCCGAGGTCGTGGACCGGATCGTCGCGCTGGCCCAGGAGGTCCGCCCGTGAGCACCAAGCCCGTCCTTGCCGTGGTCGGACGCCCCAACGTCGGCAAGTCCATGCTGGTCAACCGCATCCTCGGACGCCGCGAGGCCGTCGTCCAGGACGTGCCGGGCGTCACCCGGGACCGGGTCAGCTATGACGCGACCTGGAGCGGTCGCGACTTCGTCGTGGTGGACACCGGCGGGTGGGCGTCCGACGCCCAGGGGATGGCCGCCCGCATCGCCGAACAGGCGGAGCTGGCGATCGCCACGGCGGACGCCGTCCTCTTCGTCGTCGACGCCACGGTGGGCATCACGGACGAGGACGAGGCGGTCGTCCGCGTGTTGCGGCGCTCGGCCAAGCCGGTCGTCCTGGCCGCGAACAAGGTCGACGACGCGCGGCAGGAGGCCGAGGCGACGGCGATGTGGAATCTCGGGCTGGGGGAGCCGCACCCGGTGTCGGCCCTGCACGGCCGCGGCTCGGGCGACCTGCTCGACGCGGTGCTGGCGGCCCTGCCGGAGGCCCCGCGCGAGGCGGACGAGGAGGTCGGCGGCCCGCGGCGGGTCGCGATCGTGGGGCGTCCGAACGTGGGGAAGTCCTCGTTGCTCAACAAGCTGTCCGGCCAGCAGCGCTCGGTCGTCCACGACGTGGCCGGGACGACGGTCGACCCCGTCGACGAGCTCGTGGAGATCGGCGGCGAGGTCTACCGGTTCATCGACACCGCGGGCCTGCGCCGGCGCGTCAAGGAGGCCTCGGGGCACGAGTACTACGCCTCGCTGCGCACCCAGGGCGCGATCGAGCGGGCCGAGGTGTGCGTGGTGGTCATCGACGCCTCCGAGCAGATCAGCGACCAGGACCTCAAGGTCCTCTCGATGGTCGAGGACGCCGGCAAGGCTCTCGTCGTGGCCTTCAACAAGTGGGACCTCACCGACGACGAACGTCGCCGCTACCTCGCGCGCGAGGTCGAGCAGGACGTCCAGGCGTTCGCCTGGGCCCCGCAGGTGAACATCTCGGCGCTCACCGGACGCAATGTCGACAAGCTCGGCCGGGCGATCGCCGAGGCCCTCGCGGGCTGGGAGACCCGGGTGCCGACGGGTCAGCTCAACTCGTTCCTGGGCCGGCTGGCCGCCGCACACCCGCACCCGGTCCGCAGCGGCAAGCAACCGCGCATCCTGTTCGCGACGCAGGCGCAGAACTGCCCGCCCACCTTCGCGCTCTTCACGACCGGGGCGCTGGACGCGGGGTACGTCCGGTTCGTGGAGCGGCGCCTGCGGGAGGACTTCGGGTTCCGGGGGAGCCCGGTGCACATCGAGGTCAGGGCGCGCGAGAAGCGCAAGAAGTAGCTCCGCGAGGTCCTCCGCGTGGCGTTCCTGCGAGGTCTGTTCGCCGACGTCCGGCCGCTGCGGACGCCGGCGTTCCGGCGCCTGTGGACCGCCAACATCGTCACGGTCATCGGCGCCCAACTGACCGTGGTCGCGGTGCCCGCCCAGATCTACGCGATCACCGGGTCGTCGGCGTGGGTCGGGTTGACCGGGTTGTTCGGCCTCGTGCCCCTGGTGGTGTTCGGCCTGTGGGGTGGCGCGTTGGCCGACCACGTCAACCGCCGCACGCTTCTCATCATCACCACCGTGGGGCTGATCGGGACGAGCGCGGTCTTCTGGCTCCAGGCGCTTCTGGCCCTGAACAACGTGTGGGTGCTGCTGGCGACGTTCTCCGTGCAGCAGGCGTTCTTCGCGGTCAACCAACCGACGCGGACGGCCGTCCTGCCCAAACTGCTGCCGGGCGGGCAACTGGCGGCGGCGAACACGCTCAACATGACGGTCTTCTCGGCGGGAGCGA
>CAZZGU010000050.1:0-12232 GCA_964653755.1 uncultured Nigerium sp.
GCCTCGAACTGCCGTACGGCTTCCACCCGAGGTTCGCGCCCGAGGGCTGAGGTCAGCCGGTCCAGGGGAGGCCGAGCACCGCCGAGATCGCCCGGACCACACCGTTCTCGGTGTTCGGAGGCGCCGTGTAACGCGCCCGCTCGCGCAGGAGCGGGTGGGCGTTGTCCATGGCGAAGGAGTAGTCGGCCTCGTCCATCATCTCGAGGTCGTTGAGGAAGTCCCCGAAGACCATCGTCTGCGCCGGGCCGATGCCGAGCGCGCGCTGGATCTGCCGGATGGCGGCCCCCTTGTTGGTGCCCCGGTTCTGGACGTCGACCCAGTGCTCGCCCGACAGGGCCACCTGCACCTCGTCGCCGAAGCCGGACAGCGCGGGCCAGACCCCGTGCTCGGCCGACCCGAAGTCGTACACCGCGACCTTGAGGATTCCGTCAGCTGGCCGGTCGAGCACGTCGGGCAGAACAGCCAGCGAGGCGTAGTACTCGTCGGTCTCGGCCCGGAACGCGGGATCGTTGCGCTCGATGTAGGCCGAGTCCTTCCCGCACACGACCAGCCCGACGTCCGCGCCGGCGTCCACCAGCGAGCGGACGGCGGTCACCACGCGCCGGACGACGTCGTCGCCGAGCGTGTCGGAGCTGATCTCCTCGCGCCCCTTGACGACGTAGGCCCCGTTCTCCGCGATGTAGACCAGTTCGTCGGCGACGTCGTCGAAACGCTGGTGCAGGGTGTGGTACTGCCGGCCGCTGGCGGGGCAGAAGAGGATCCCGCGCTTGAAGAGGGCGTCCGCCAGGGGCCAGAAGTGGTCATGGAGTTCCTTGTCGTCGTCCAGGAGCGTGCCGTCCATATCGGCGGCGATCAGCCTGATGTCGGGGACGGGGTCGAAGACGGGCAGTTCCACGGCGCCAGCCTAGTCGCGCTGGCCCGGTCTTCCCGCGGTGCACGTATGCTCAGGGCTCGGCGCGGCGCCGACGGGAGCCTCGTGGCACCCGTCGATCAGGAACGGGGACACGATGGCCAGGCAGACACCGACCCCCGCTCAGCCCCCACGGGACGCCGCCGACAGCCACGACGTGATCCGTGTGCACGGCGCACGGGAGAACAACCTCGCGGGCATCGACGTGGAGATCCCGAAGCGTCGACTGACGGTGTTCACCGGCGTCTCCGGTTCGGGCAAGAGCTCGCTGGTGTTCGACACCATCGCCGCGGAGTCGCGGCGGCTGATCAACCAGACGTACAGCTCCTTCGTCCAGGGGTTCATGCCGACGTTGGACCGTCCTGACGTCGACGTGCTCGAGGGCCTGACCCCAGCCATCATCGTCGACCAGGAGCGCATGGGGGCCAACGCACGCTCCACCCTCGGCACCGCCACGGACGCGAACGCGCTGCTCCGCATCCTGTTCAGCCGGGTGGGGCAGCCGCACATCGGATCGCCGCAGGCATTCTCCTTCAACGTCCCCTCGGTGTCGGGCCACGGCGCGATCAAGGTCGAACGCGGGCCCGGGGCGACCCTGGTGAAGCGGGCCTACACCCTCACCGGGGGCATGTGCCCACGCTGCGAGGGGATGGGCACCGTCAGCGACATCGACCTCACGCAGTTGTTCGACGACACCCGGTCGCTGCGGCAGGGGCCCTTCACGATCCCCGGGTACAGCGCGGAGGGCTGGTACGGGCGGATCTACCTGGGCTCCGGCTTCTTCGACCCCGACAAGCCGCTGCGGGATTACACCGCCAGAGAGCGCCACGACCTGCTGTACCGAGAGCCCACCCGGATCAAGGTGGACGGCATCAACGTCACCTACGAGGGCCTGGTCCCGAAGATCACCAAATCCATGCTGTCGAAGGACCCCGAATCGATGCAGCCCCACGTCCGCGCCTTCGTGGAGCGGGCTGTCGCGTTCGCAACCTGCCCCGACTGCGGCGGCACCCGCCTGGCCGAGGGCGCTCGCTCGTCGAGGATCCAGGGGCTGAACATCGCCGACGTCTGTGCGCTCCAGATCAGCGACCTCGCCGAGTGGGTGCGGGGGTTGGACGAGCCGTCCGTCGCACCGCTCGTGGCGACGCTTCAGCACCACCTCGACTCGTTCGTCGAGATCGGCCTGGGGTACCTCTCCCTCGACCGGCCCACCGGCACGCTGTCGGGAGGCGAGGCGCAGCGCACGAAGATGGTCCGGCACCTCGGGTCCGCGCTCACCGACGTCACCTACGTCTTCGACGAGCCCACGATCGGCCTCCATCCCCACGACATCCAGCGCATGAACGAACTGCTGCTGCGGCTCCGGGACAAGGGCAACACCGTGCTGGTGGTGGAGCACAAGCCCGAGGTCATCGAGGTCGCCGACCACGTCGTCGACCTCGGTCCCGGCGCGGGCGCGGGGGGCGGGACGGTCTGCTTCGAGGGAACCGTCGACGGGCTGCGGGCGAGCGCCACGTTGACCGGACGCCACCTGACCGACCGGGCGGTGGTGAAGGCGACGACGCGGACGCCGACGGGCGCGCTCCCCGTCCGCGGCGCCACCACCAACAACCTCAAGGACGTTGACGTCGACATTCCGTTGGGGGTCCTGGTCGTCCTCACCGGCGTGGCAGGGTCGGGAAAGAGTTCACTGATCGACGGCTCGGTCGCCGGCCGCGAGGGTGTCGTGAGCATCGACCAGGGTGCCATCCGGGGCTCCCGACGCAGCAGCCCGGCCACCTACACCGCGCTGCTGGAGCCGATCCGCAAGGCGTTCGCGAAAGCGAACGGCGTGAAGCCGGCACTGTTCAGCGCGAACTCCGAGGGCGCCTGCCCGGTGTGCAACGGTGCGGGCGTCGTCTACACCGACCTGGGGTTCATGGCCACAGTCGCCAGCACGTGCGAGGAGTGCGCAGGCAAGGGGTTCCAGGCAGCGGTGCTGGAGTATCGGCTTGACGGGCGCAACATCAGCGAGGTCATGGCGATGACCGTGACCGAGGCCGCCCAGTTCTTCGGCTCCGGTGTCGCCCGCGTTCCCGCAGCCGGAGCCATCCTCGGCAGACTCGCCGACGTCGGGCTCGGCTACCTCAGCATCGGGCAACCGCTCACGACGCTGTCCGGAGGCGAGCGGCAGCGGCTGAAGCTGGCCACCCACCTCGGCGAGAAGGGGGGCGTCTACGTTCTGGACGAGCCGACCGCGGGACTGCACCTCGCCGATGTCGAGCAATTGCTCGGCCTCCTGGACCGGCTCGTCGACTCGGGCAAGTCGGTGATCGTCATCGAGCACCACCTGGCGGTCATGGCGCACGCAGACTGGATCATCGACGTCGGCCCGGGTGCCGGGAGCGACGGGGGTCGGATCGTCTTCGAGGGGACGCCCGCGACCCTGATCGCAGGCCGTTCGACGTTGACAGGGGAGCACCTCGCCCGCCACGTCGGCGCCTGAGGGTGCTGGTGGCGGCAGCGCCTATTCGTCGTCGTCGCCGACGTTCGTGCCGAGGGTGTTCGGATCCACGTCGTGCCGCTTGAGGTCGAACCGCTCCAGGGGCGTCGGGCCGGCGATCTCCCGCCGGGTGACCTGCAGGACGGCGTCCTCGTTGGGATCGACCCGCCACCGGACCAGGGTGATCGCGCCGTTGGCGATCTCCAGCCCGGTGATGTGCGAGGGGTACAGGCAGCTGCCCGTGTTGAAGTACGGCAGGTCGTCGCTGCGGGGGAACTTCTCCCGGTGGGTGTGCCCACAGATCAGGGCCATACAGTTGAGCCGGATCCACTTCACGTAGTTCCGCTCCACCTTGTGTCGCTTGTACGAGTTGCGGACCGGGCTGGACGGGCTGTGGATGCCGAACGCGTGCAGGTACTTCCAGAACAGACGCAGCGACCACATGTTCATCATCCAGGCCTGGTCGTTGGAGAAGTCGCCCTGGTGGCCGTGGACGATGAGGATCTCCTGCCCGGTCACCCGGTGCCGCAACACGAGCGCCTCGATGGGTTCCAGGCCGGTGAAGAACGGCTCCATTTCGCCGGTGTCGGGGTCGGCGGCCGTCCACAGGTGCTTCCGCACGAAGGCGGGATCCTTCAACTGGATGTCGTGGTTGCCGTACAGCTTGATGAAGCGGCCTGTCTGGTGGAACGGCAGCAGCGCGTCCCAGACCGCCCGGTTTGCCTTGATGATGTGTTTGTACTGCCGGTGCTCCCAGTACTCGTCCCCGTCGCCGGCCTCGATGTAGGTGAAGCCGTTCTTCCAGTAGTGGCTCATCGCAGCCAGGAAGACGTTCTTGTTCTTGAGGAACTCGTCGGAGACGGAGCCATCGCCGCGATGGCAGTCGCTCATGATGATGTACCTCGAGTTGTCGTCGAACTCCTCAACCCGGGCACCCTGGTACGCGCCCGTGAGGCGCTCCACTGTCTTCATGCTCCCTCACCGCCAGACGTCGACTGTCCCTCGATGATAGATCGATTCCACGCGCCCGGGGGCCCCAGGGTGGGTTGCCTTTGCGAACCTGCCGATCACGAGCGACCGCGGCTCCGCCACAGCAACACGCCGAGCCGGAGGAGAGCCACGGCCAGCAGGCCGCTGATCCCCACGGCCGCGACGAGGATCGCGATCACCGCGACGATCGCGGACTGGTCGGGGGAGAAGCCCGCGAACGGCCCGAGCACGACGAGGATGCCGCCCACCACCGCGGACGCCGTCCCGAGCCTGCGGGCGAGGGTGAAGTCGCTGGCGCGCAGGGCCATAGCCAGGGCGAGCAGGGTGGCTCCGACGAGCAGCCCGAACAGGGGCATGAGCCACAGGTTGAGCGCCAGCCACGTCACGAAGTCGGCGACGCCGGACGGGATGTCCGCCTCCACCTTGGGGACGGACGCGAGGTGGCCCCACAGCAGGTGCAGGGTGGCGGACACCGCCGTGGCCAGGCTCGCCACGGCCGTGGTGAGCACGAGTCCGAAGGAACCGGGCCTCGTGAGCGCGTGGGCGAGGCCCACGACGAACACCAGCAGGGCGACATCGGTGATGAGCAGAAGGCCGGCCACCAGGGTGACCAGGAACGCGGTCGCGGTCTGGCCCGCGAGGGCCATTCCGAGCGTGAGCCACAACGCGGCTCCGACGACGACCACCATGCCTGCGGCGAACGACGCCACTGCTGCGAGGCGGTGGTCGGCGTCCCACTGGGTGGCGAGTTCCTGATCGGCCATGATCGTTCCCCCTCGTGGGCGGGCCCTGGGTGGTCTCAGGGGCTCCGCGTATCAGGGTCACGCTCTCACCGGGCTGAGGCGGTGTCAACGGGTTCCGGGCGCCCGCCGAGGGCCTGCCTTACGCGCGCCGAGGGCCTGCCTTACGCGCGCCGAGGGCCTGCCTTGCGTCTGCCGAGGGCCTGCCTTACGTCTGCCGAGGGCCTGCCTTCCGTCTGTCGAGGGCCTGCCTTGCGTCTGCCGAGGGCCTGCCTTACGTCCGCCGAGGGTCCGGGTGGCAGCGGGGGGCAAATCACAGCGAAGTAGTTCCTGACAAGGCCTTGCGGACGCTCGCGGTCTGGCGTAGACATATCGGTACGCACTTCCTTCGGGAAGCGCGTGACCTCCGGAATCGAGGGTCCACACGGCGAGGCAACTCACCGACCGGCTGGGTGACAGCCCGGGTGGACTCACCGAACTGGAAGTCGACCGGAACGGTCACCGTGTCCCGGTCATCCGGGGATCTCGGTCCCCAACCAGGGAGGCTCCGGCCTTCCGAACGGAGTCTCGGCTCCGTAGAAGGGCCCCTGCGACTCATACGCGCAGGGGCCTTTCGTCGTCCGGGGGCCTTTCGTTGTCGGGGGCCTCGCCACGTTGCAGGCGGGCCCTCGGCGATAGGAGGGCGGCCGTCCGGCGTCGCAACTCCGGCCCGATCGGCCACAATGAGGGACATGCCGAGCGACATCGTGCCCGGGACGCCCGCGGGCTCCATGACCCCCTCTACCGCCGCCACTGTGGCGGACGCCCTCGCGCGCGCTGGACGGGGGGAACGCGCCTTCGCCGAGGCCTGGCCGTCCGGCGACCGCGTCCAGGTGCACAAGGTGGCCGACGAAGTCCTCGTGTTCGACGGGCTTCTCCGCCCTGTCGACCATCCCGACCTGCCTGCGATCGCCGACGCAGTGCACGCCCACGACGCAGTGCTGGACGCGGTCGTCGCCGGCGGACGCCTCACGTTCGTGGATCTGTTGTTCCTCGACGGGGAGGCGTGGGCCGACCGACCCCTCGCGCAGCGACTTGACCGGCTCGGTGAAATCGTTGCCGCGGCGTCCATGCTGGAACGTGCAGAGGTGGAGGACTCCTCCTGGGCTGAAGCCTTCGCCGAACACGCCCGCGCGCGCGGGTACGAGGGGGTGGCGTTCCGGCGGCCCGATGCCCCGTGGGCCGCTGGCCCGGCAGGGGACGTCTGGGTGCTGGTGAGGTTCGCTCCCGCGTGACCCAGCCGGGCCCTCGGCAGACGTAAGGCAGGCCCTCGGCGGACGTAAGGCAGGCCCTGGGCAGACGCAAGGCAGGCCCTCGGCAGACGTAAGGCAGGCCCTCGGCGGACGGAAGGCAGGCCCTCGGCAGACGGAAGGGGGGTCCGACTACGCTGGTCCCATGACCGAGGCCAGCGACCACGCCAGGCTGGTGCGCGCCCTCGTGGAGCAGGTCCAGTCGATCGGGCTGGTCTCCGAACGGATCGGCCACAGCTTCTCTGCGCAGCAGCGCCTGCACCCCACCGACTTCCGGGCCCTCACGCTGATCTTCCAGGCCGACCAGCGCGGCGAGCCGCTCGCGCCCCGCGCCCTGGCTCGCCTCCTTGACCTGAGCCCCGCGGCCGTCACGTATTCGGTCGACCGGCTCGTCGCGTCCGGACACGTGCGCCGTGAGCCGGATCCCCTCGACGGTCGCCGGACGTTGCTGCGCTTCGCTCCCCACGGACGCGAGGTCGCTGGGGAGTTCTTCGGCCCACTCGGGCAGGCCCACGCGGGAGCGCTGGCGTCCTTCAGCACCGCCGAACTCGAGACGGCGCTGCGCGTCCTCGTCGGCGTGAACGACGCCCTGTCCGGGTTCGATACTCACCTGCGGACGACGGGCCACGCAGATGTTTCAGTGAATGAAACAGCCTGATATGCTCCCTGACTGAGAGGCGGCGCACACACCGCCCCAAGGGAGAGCACGTTGACGCAGGGTACCTCCGACCCCACGCTGGTGGGCGACACTGCCGTGATCGCCCCGTCTGTCCCACGCCGTTGGGCGATCGTGATGGGGCTCTACCTCATGGGCATCTTCATGGGGGCGATCGACACCGGCATCATCACGCCCGCGCGCACCATCGTGCAGACCGACCTCGGCGTCGACGACCAGCTCGGCATCTGGATGATCACCATCTACACGCTCGGCTACGCCGCGAGCATCCCGGTGATGGGCAAGATGGCCGACCGCATCGGACGCAAGAAGGTCTACCTCGTCTCCATCGGTCTGTTCGCCGTCGGATCGCTCCTGTGTGGCCTCTCCCAGGACGTCGGCAGCTTCGAGATGCTCATCGCGGCCCGCGCCATCCAGGCCGTGGGCGGCGGCGGGATCCTCCCCATCGCGACCGCCGAGATCGGCACCGAGGTCCCCGAGGAGAAGCGCGGCATGGCGTTGGGCCTCGTCGGCGCAGTGTACGGCATCGCCAACATCTTCGGAGCCTCGGCGGGCAGCCTCATCCTGGACATCGCCGGCCCCCACAACTGGCAGTGGATCTTCTACGTCAACCTGCCGATCGCCGCCGTCATCCTCGTCGCGGGCTTCGTGTTCCTCCCCGACCACCGGGCGGGGGAGGTCAAGCCCGTCGACGCCCTCGGCACGCTGCTGCTGGTCACCATGATCCTGTCCCTGCTGTACGGCCTGCGGAACCTGGACTTCTTCGATCTGCCCGCCAGCCTGACCGGGACCGACGTCTACCCGTTCCTGCTCGGGTTCCTGCTGCTGCTGCCGCTGTTCGTGCTGGCCGAGCGCCGCGCGGCCGACCCGATCCTCAACCTCGGCTACTTCACCGATCGCGGCATCGCGCTGGTGCTCCTGCTGTCGCTGCTCAGCGGGTTCATCCTGATGGGCGTCATCTTCGTCCCCCAGTTCGCGGAGAACGCCCTGGAGATCCCCACGGGCGACGGCGGCTACTTCGTCGTCATCCTGGGGCTGGCGTCCGGCGTGGGGGCCCCGCTGTCGGGCCGCCTCACGGACGCCTACGGGCCCAAGGCCGTCCTCGGGCTCGGGGCTGCGGTGTCTGCTGTGGCGGCGGCTGTTGTGGTGTGGTGGGTCATCCCGGGTCCGACCCTGCTGAACGTCGTGGTCGCGCTGCTCCTGATCGGCCTGGGGCTGGGCTTCGTGATCGGCTCGCCGCTCAACTACATGATGCTGGAGCGGACGCCGAAGGCCGAGTCGTCCTCGGCGCTGGGAACGCTGTCGCTCGTCCGTTCGCTCGGAACCACCATCGCCCCGGCCATCCTCGTGGGCCTGCTCGCGAACGCAGGGGCGTCCGTGCAGGACTCGATCGTGTCCGAACTCCCCACTCAGGTGACGGTTCCCGCGCTCCCGCACGCCTCCGTCCTGAAGTCCCGGATCGAGGCCTGGAAGCAGGATCCCGACCTCGCCGACCGGCTCGGCGACGTCGACCTCTCCGACCTGGACCGCACCACCGTCGACATCGCGCTGGGCGAGGGCGACAGCGAGCTGCCGGACGACCTCGTCGAGTTGCTCTCCACTGCCGACGTCACGACGATCACCGAGCGGACGAAGATCGTCGCCGAACGCATGTTCGCCGAGCAGACCCCCAGCGTCGTGGCCGACATCCAGGGCGGCGTCCAGAAGGGCATCGACGGCCTGAAGTCCGCGGTCACCGAGATCGAGGGTGCCGGCGTCGAGATGGACGACGGCCTCGCCGAGATGGATCTCGCCATCGTCGGCATGGACGACGGCCTGGAGGAGATGGACGCCAACCTGGCCGACATGCGGCGCGGACTGGCAGAGATGGACGCCAACCTCGCCGACATGGGGACCGGCCTCACCGAGATGGACGCCAACCTCGCCGACATGGGAACCGGCCTCACCGAGATGGACGCCGGCATCACCGGCGTGGCCGCCGGGATCGCTGGCCTCGAAGAGGCGGTCTCCGGGATGGACGAGGGTCTCGCCGGCATCGACGAGGGTCTCGCCGGCATGGAGACGGGCCTCACCGAGCAGGCCGCCGCCCTCGGCGCGATCCAGGCCCAGCTCGACCAGCTCTCCCAGCTCGACCCGGCGACCCCGCCGGTGCCCGAGTTGCAGGCCCAGGCGGACGCGCTGGCCGCGGCCATCGCGGAGCTCGAGGGCCAGCGGGACACCGCCCTCGCCGAACGTGACACCCTCGCCGCGCAGGCCGAGGAGGCGGCCACGGAGCTCGGGACGCTCCAGACGCAGCGGGACGAGCTGATCGCCGCCCGCGACGAACTCGCGACCGGACGCACGGAGCTCACGAAGGCCCGCGCCGAACTCGCGACCGGACGCACCGAGCTGACGAAGGCCCGCGCGGAACTCGCGACCGGACGCACCGAGCTGACGAAGGCCCGCGCCGAACTCGCGACCGGACGTTCCGAACTCCTGGCAGCCCGCGAGGAGTTGCTGGGTGCGCGCGCCGAGATCGCGGACACCCACGCCGAGCTGGTCGACACGGCCGCGAAGATGGTCGAACTGCGGGACGCCGTTCCGGGAGCCTTCGACCAGGCGCTCGCCGACTACCTCGCGGAGATCGGCGCGCGGGCGCCGAAGATCGAGCGGGCGTTCCAGACGGGCCTCAACTCAGGGTTCCGCGACCTGTACCTGCTCTACGGTGCCGCGTGCCTCGCCGTGCTCGGGGTGCTTGCGCTGGTCCCGAAGCCGAAGGTTCGAGACCGGGATCCCGGGCCGGCTCCGGATCCGGCCCTGGACCCGGAGCAGGAACCCCGAGTCGCGACTCCCCAAGCTTGACCAGGATGACGCCCCCCACGACCAGGACAGCGCCGGCGGCCTGCGCCGCACCGGGCACCTGACCCACGAACGCCGCGGCCACCACGGTGGCGACGAGCACCTCGGACAGGGCGACGAACGAGGCGACCCGCGAGCCCAGGCGCCGGGCTGCCGCGATGCCCGTCGCGTAGGCGAAGGCCGCCGTGACGAGGCCCAGCGCCAGCACGGGCACCCACCACGGCACCGGGCGGCCCGCGTAGACCGCGTGGGCGGTGGACGCCTCGAGCGGCAGCATGCCGACCGCGCCCGCCAGGGCCAGCACCAACGTCCCGACCGCCAGCCCGCCACCGGCCAGGGCCAGGGGCGGCAGCCCACCGGAGGTCTCGGCGGAGATCAGGAAGTAGGCGGCAGCCCCCACCATCGCGCCCAGCGACCATGCGACACCGACCGGGTCGAGCGGCGTCCCGGACGCGACCTCCAGCACGAGCGTCAGGCCGCCGACCGCGACGACGGCCCCCGCGCCGGCGATGAGTGCCGGTCGCTGACCGCGGCTGGCCCACAGGAAGGCCATCACGGCCAGTGGCGACAGGTACTCGACCAGAAGGGCAGTGGCGACGGGCAGGTACTGCACGGCCTGGAAGTAGCACAGCTGCGCGCCGGCGACCGCGAGCAGCCCGTAGGCGATGATCGACGGCGCGTTGGTGCGCACCAGCGTCCAGTTGCCCTGCAGCGCCCGCACGGCAGGCCACGCCAGCAGGACCGCGCCGATCGCCACACGCAGCGTGACCGCGGCCAGCGGCGTCCAGCCCGCTTGCAGCAAACCGGTCGCAAGCGTCCCGGACAGCCCGAACGAGAACGCCGACAGCAGGGCCAGCGTGAGTCCGGTGCCCAGGCGGGACGAGGTGACGGAGGAGTCCACCTCCCTGACGGTACCGGTTCGGCCCGCGTGCCCGACAATGGGCGCATGGTCGTCAAGGGTTCGCCGCGGGTGGTGCTGGTCGCCATCGGTTCGCGGGGAGACGTGCAGCCGCACGTCGCGCTGGCGCGCGCCCTGCGGGCTGTCGGTGTGGACGCCGTCGTGCTCGGCCCGCCCGAGTACGCCTCCCTCGCCGCGGACGCCGGCGTCCCGCTCGAGTCGCTCGGCACCGGCTTCGCGGATTTCGTCGCCGCCCACCCCGCGGACGCGCGCCGGTTGGGCCGCGCGGGAGCTGCCGGCGCCCACCGCGTCCTGCTGCGCTGGCACACGGGTGCCGCGGAGTCGTTCGCCGCGGCCGCTGACCGCGTGGTCGGGCCCGGGGACGTGGTGATCGCCGGCCTCGCCGGGACCGCGCTCGCGCTCGCCCTCGCCGACGACCGCGGGTGCCGTCCGGTGCACGCGTCGTTCTTCCCCGTGCTGCCGACGTTGGACGCCGCGAGTGCGATCATGCCGCTCGCGCGCGGGCGGACGTCGGCGCTGAACCGGTGGTGGGCGCAGACGGTGCTGTGGCCCGGGATGCTCGAGCTCGCGTGGCCGCACGCGGACGCCCTGCGCCGGCTGCGCGGGCTGCCGTCCGTGGACCGCGCGGAAACGACCCGTCGAGTGGCCGCGCTGCCTACTCTCATGGCCACCTCGCCGACCCTCGTGCCGCCCGCGCCCGACTGGCCGGACACCGTCGAGTACACGGGGCCCTGGGTGCTCGAACCCGATCAGCACTGGCAGCCGCCCGCCGAACTCGCCGAGTTCCTGGCGGCCGGGGAACCCCCTGCGTACGTCGGCTTCGGCAGCTTCGCCACCCTCGATCCCGAACGCGACCTACGCCTCGTCACGCGCGCCGCGGCGCGCGCGGGCGTTCGGGTCATCGTGCCGGCAGGCTCGTCCGGCGTCGGGGTGATGTCGACAGGCTCGCTGCTGGCGATCCCGGACGTGCCGTTCGAGTGGCTCTTTCCGCGCGTTGCGGCGGTCGTCCACCACGGCGGTGCGGGCACGACGGTCGCGGGGCTGCGCGCCGGCGTCCCGGGGCTCGTGGTCGCCCACGGCCTCGATCAGCCCTACTTCGGGGAGCGGCTCGCCGCGCTGGGGGTGGGGCCGCGCCCGCTGTCCCGGGGGCGCCTCACCGTCGGGGCCCTCGCGGACGCCCTGAGGGCCCTCGCGAAGGGTCCGGACGCCGAGGGCTACCGGAGGGCGGCGTCCGCGGCGGCCAGGATCAGGCGTGAGGACGGCACGGGAACCGCGATCGCCGTCCTGCGACGGCTGGGGTACCTGCCGGGGAGTCAGGCCTCGGGCGGGACGTAGTAGTCCATGAAGGCGTCGAGCGCGCGCGGCCCGTACACGGTTGCGGGCCCGCC
>CAZZGU010000050.1:12242-13625 GCA_964653755.1 uncultured Nigerium sp.
TGCGGGCGTGGGACGCGATGCAGCCGTCGCAGCGGGTCGACACGGCGATGGCGAACGCCATGAGCTCCTTGGTGCGGGTGTCGAGCGCGCCCGGCGCGACGGCCGCCTTGTTGAGGGCGATGAAGCCGGCGTAGACGTCGGGGATCTCGGCGCGCAGCTTGCTGCCGAGGGGGCGGAGTTCGTCGAGGACTGGCTTGCCGTGGGTCATGGGGGTCCCTTTCGTCGGTCTCTGGGGGGACGATAGCGCGCTCGTCCTGCGGCGGCGGGATGCTTCTGTGGCTGACTCCGAACCGTTCGCCCCGCCGCGGAGAACGACCCTGCTTGGTGCTGGTCGTGGAGGCACACTGACCGTAAACCCACGCTCGATGGCCAAAACGACCCGATTGTGGCCAATTTCGGCATCGAGCGTGGGTTCAGCGACATCGAGGGCGGATGATCGCGCGACCGGGCTCCTCAGGGCTGGCGCGAAGATCCGGGTCGGATGACCGCGACCGGGCATCGTGCGGCGTGAAGGACCGCGCGGCTCGTCGAGCCGAGCAGGAGCCCGGCGAAGCCACCACGCCCCCGGCTGCCGACCACGATCAGCGAGGCGTCCGCGCTGGCGTCCGCGAGGGAGAGTGCTGGTGGCCCGACCTCGGCGCGGAAGGTCACGGAGACGTCCGGGTAGTCGGCGAGGACGGGGTCCAGATCGGCGCGGGCCGCCTCGTGAAGCCCCTCGATGGCCGCAGTGAGGGCGGTGGCGTCGAACCCTGCTGTTGTACTCGTCACGACGGGGAGGTGGGCCGCCGCGATCACGATCATCCGGACGCCCCACGCGCGGGCCTGGTCGAGCGCGAAACGTGCCGCGGCGATGGACTCCGGTGACCCGTCGAAGCCGACCACGATGGGCCGGGTGCGGTCGAAGCCGGGCGTCCCCGAAGGCACCACGACCACGGCGTGGCCGTGGCTGTAGGTGACGGCGGCCGCCGAGACGCTCCCGACGACCAGGCCGCGGAGCTGGCCGAGTCCGCGGCTGCCCACGACGATGTCGTGGCCCTCGCGTCCGGCGCGAACGAGCAGTTCTGCGGGATCGCCCCACTGGAAGTCGACGTCCACGCGGAGGTCGGGATGGTCCTGGGTGACGCTCACGGCGAGGGCACGGACGTCGGCGCGGTCCGCCGGCGGCAGTTCCGGACGCAGGGGGGCCCAGTGTGCGGCCAGGGGATCCACGGCGAGGATCGTGAGGTGGCGGCCGACGCGAGCCGCCCAGCCGGCGGCCCAGCGGACGGCGTCGAGGGATCGCTCGGACCCGTCGTAGCCCACGACCACGGACTCTGCCTGCTTCGTCACGTCATCTCCTTACACCCGCCGAGGGCCCCTGTTACGTGCGCCGAGGGCCCCTGT
>CAZZGU010000051.1:0-2609 GCA_964653755.1 uncultured Nigerium sp.
CATCTACGACGACAACCGCATCTCCATCGAGGGCGACACCAAGATCGCCTTCTCCGAGGACGTGCAGGCCCGCTACGACGCCTACGGCTGGCACACCCAGCACGTCGACTTCACCAACGGGTTCACCACCTACGAGGAGAAGGTCCAGGAGCTGTACGACGCGATCGAGGCCGCCAAGCAGGTCACCGACAAGCCGTCGTTCATCAAGGTCACCACGATCATCGGCTGGCCGCTGCCGAACAAGGCCGGCGACCACAGCGTCCACGGCTCCAAGCTGGGGGGCGCCGAGATCGCCGCGATGAAGGAGCTGCTCGGCTTCGAGAACACGCCGTTCGCGATCGACGACGCCGTCCTGGCCTACACGCGCCAGAACGCCGCCGACCGCGCCGCCGCCGCCAGGGCCGAGTGGACGCCGCGCTTCGAGGCCTGGCAGCAGGCCAACCCCGAGGGCGCCGCGCTGCTCGAGCGCATCCTCGCCAAGCAGGCCCCCGAGGGCCTGGACGCCGCCCTGCCGGTCTTCGAGCCGGGCTCGATGGCGACGCGCGCGGCGTCCGGCAAGGTCCTGAACGCGCTGGCGGCCGCCGTGCCCGAGCTGTGGGGCGGCTCGGCCGACCTGGCCGGCTCGAACAACACGACCATGGCGGGCGTCGGCTCGTTCCTGCCCGAGGAGCGCAGCAGCCACGACTTCACCGGCCGCGTCGGCGGACGGACGCTGCACTTCGGCATCCGCGAGCACGCGATGGGCAACATCATCAACGCGATGGCCATGGACGGGCTGACCCGCCCCTACGGTGCAACCTTCCTGGTGTTCTCCGACTACATGCGGACGCCGCCGCGCCTGGCGGCCCTCTCGCACGTCAACCCGGTGTACGTGTGGACGCACGACTCCATCGGCGTTGGCGAGGACGGCCCGACCCACCAGCCCGTCGAGCACGTGATGAGCCTGCGCCTAATGCCGCACCTCAACGTCGTGCGCCCGGGCGACGCCAACGAGACCGCCCAAGCATGGGCGCAGATCCTGCGCACCACCGACGAGCCGACGGCGTTGATACTGTCCCGGCAGAACATGACCACGTACGACCGCTCCGAGGGCACGGGCTTCGCCCCGGCCGAGGGCGTCGCCAAGGGTGGCTACGTGCTCAAGGACGCCGAAGGCGCGCAGGTCGTCCTGATCGGCACCGGCTCCGAGCTGGAACTGGCCGTCCAGGCTGCGGATCTGCTGGCCGCCGAGGGCGTCGCCGCCCGCGTGGTCTCGCTGCCGTGCGTGGAGTGGTTCGCCAAGCAGGACGAGGCCTACCAGGCCGAGGTCCTGCCGGCTGACCTGCCCAAGGTCGTCGTCGAGGCCGGCACCACCGTCGGCTGGAAGGACCTGCTCGGCGCGAACACCGAGGCGGTCGGCATCAACCACTTCGGCGCGTCGGCGGCTGCACCCACTCTGTACAAGGAGTTCGGCATCACCGCCGAAGCAGTGGCCGCCAAGGCGAAGGCTGCGCTGGCCTGATCGGACGGACGGCCGACCCGCCCAACCTGACCGCCAGCCCGGTCGCGCGGAACGGGGCTAGCCGGGGGTTGCCGCCTCCATTTGGAGGTGGCAACCCCCGGCCGCTTACCATGGAGGGGATTCCGCAACGGACGAGACCCTGGAGCAGCACCACGTGAGCACGTCAGATCCCGGCAAGCCCAAGAAGAAGCGCGGCCGCATCGCCTTGGGGGCCGCGGGTGGGACCCTCATCCTCCTCGGTGGCGCCTACGTCGCCGGCTACGCCTTCACCGGCGACACCCTCCCGCGCAACGCCACGGTCGAGGGCGTCGCCGTCGGTGGTCTGACCCCCGCGGACGCCGCCGCCAAGCTGCAGTCCGAGCTCGGGGAGCGAGCCGGAGCGCCGATGACGCTCACGGCGTCCGACCAGGCCGTCACGAAGACCCCCGCCGAGCTCGGGCTCTCGGTTGACTGGCAGGCGTCGGCCGACCGCGCCGGTGCCGGGAAGAGCTGGAACCCCCTGATCATCTGGGACAACCTCCTGGGCGGCAGCGAGCACCAGGCGCTGGTCGTTCGCGACGACGTCACGCTTGTCGGCGTGGTCGCGGAGTTGGCCGGCGTCGCCGACGCCGAGCCCACCAGCGCGACCCTTGCGTTCGACCAGCTCGAGCCGGTCGTCACCGAGTCGGTGCCCGGCACTCGGGTCGACCGCACCGCCACCGCGGACGCCGCCGCCGAGGCCTACCTGCACGCGACCGAGGTGGCGGCCGTCACCACGAGCGTCGAGCCCGACATCACCACCGACGAGGCTCGCCAGACCCAGGAGGAGGTTGCCCGCGTGGCGGTCTCCGCGCCGGTGGCACTCTCCGTCGGCGGGAAGACGGCCGACATCACGCCGGCCATGATCGCGAGCGCGCTGAGCTTCAACGCCGAGAACGGGGTGCTGGTCCCGGCGCTCGACGGCGAGAAGCTGCAGGACGAGGCGTCGGCCACCTTCAAGGAACTCGGACTCACGCAACCGAAGAACGCACGATTCACGTTCGCCAACGGCAAGCCCACGATCGTTGCGTCCGAGAACGGGATGGGCATCAGCGCCGAGGACCTCGTCGCCGTCGTCCAGCCGGCCCTG
>CAZZGU010000051.1:2619-7509 GCA_964653755.1 uncultured Nigerium sp.
CGACTCCGTTGGAGGCGGACTTCACCACCGAAGAGGCCCAGAACGCCGGGGTGAAGGAGGTCACCGGGTCATTCACCACCTACTACCCGGGTTCGGCCTACCGCGTGAACAACATCGGCAAGGCCGCCCGGCTCGTCAACGGCACCTACCTCGCGCCCGGCCAGACGTTCAGCATGAACAAGGTGCTCGGCTACCGCTCGGTCGCCAACGGCTGGATGGAAGGCGGCGCCATCGACGGCGGCCAGGTCGTCACCCGCATGGGAGGCGGCATCTCACAGGCCACGACGACGACGTTCAACGCGATGTTCTTCGCCGGGCTCGAGGACATCTACCACAAGCCGCACTCGCTCTACTTCAGCCGGTACCCGATGGGCCGCGAGGCCACGCTCGACTGGCACTCGGTGGACCTGAAGTTCCGCAACGACTCCCCGTACGGCGTTCTCCTGCAGGCGTGGACGACCGGCGGCGTCGGCCAGGAAGGCTCCATCACGGTGCGCGTCTGGTCGACCAAGGTCTACGACGTGAAGGCGTCGAACCCGGTGCAGAGCAACTTCCGTTCCCCTGGACCGGCGAAGGTGTCGACCGCGGCCGACTGCGTGGCCCAGAGCCCGATGACCGGCTTCGACGTGCGGTACAACCGGCTGTTCTACCAGGGCGGCAAGCTCGTACGCACGGAGCCGTTCTTCTGGCGCTACAACACCCTGACCCCGGTCACCTGCGCCTGACCCCACCCTGCGCCGAGGGCCTGCCTTACGTGCGCCGAGGGCCTGCCTTACGTGCGTCGAGGGCCCGCGTTACGTGCGTCGCCGCGACGGTGGGTCGAAGTACCGGCGGTTTGGAGGCCTCTGGTGGAGAACACCGCCGGTACTCGAGTCGACCGCCCGTATAGCGGCGGTGGATTACAGTACCGGCGGTGTTTTCGCCGGGCCTCGAAGTACCGGCGGTGTTTTCGCGCGCGGGGGGGCTGACACGCTCAACCCGCGTCCACGCGCACGAAGCCGGCCGCGCTCAGCTCCGCTGCCAGCACAGGGTCACCGGTTCTCACCTGGACGCTGCGGGCCCCCATCCGCGTCGCCCACCAGGCCGCAGCCACGCAGGTGTCCGCGCCGGCGTCCGCCAGCGTCACCCACTCGCCCTCGAAGCGGGCCCGCCGTCCGGCGACGTCGGCCCACTCCCCCCAGTCCGGCACAACCGCCGGCGGCTCGCGGTCGGCGAGCAGGTGACTGATGCGGGCGACCCACGGCGTCCCGGACGCCCCGGCGCGGGCAGCCAGCCTGTCGAGGAGGTCCCGCGGCGTGGAGACCGGGTCGCGGCCCGGTGCGACGCCGACACGACGGACCGCAGCCACGGACGCCCGCGCCACGGCGTGGGTCGTCCCTCGCCGGTCAAGCACGTCGACGCGCTCGGCGTCCAGCCCCGTCACGAAGCCGATGACCTCGCGCGCGCCGGCGTCCGAGGCCACGCGGATGGACACCCGCTCGCCCACCCGCAGCGCCGGGACGAGACGAGCGATCAGGTCCGGGACGTTCACCGATCCTCCCCGAATGCCGTTGTAGAGTGAGGGCCAGCCCATGATAGGGCCCACCCAACGAGGAGCGATTCATGACCTACGTCATCACGCAGCCCTGCGTGGATATCAAGGACGGCGCCTGCGTCGAGGAGTGCCCGGTCGACTGCATCTACGAGGGCAACCGCATGCTCTACATCCACCCGGACGAGTGCGTCGACTGCGGCGCCTGCGAGCCCGTGTGCCCGACCGAGGCCATCTTCTACGAGGACGACGTCCCCGCCGATCAGGCTGAGTACTACGACGTGAACGTCCACTTCTTCGACGAGATCGGCTCGCCCGGCGGCGCCGCCAAGCTCGGCAAGATCGATTTCGACCACCCGGTGGTCGTGGCCCTGCCCCCACAGGGCGAGTGACCCGCCTTTCGGCGCGGCTCCCCGACTTCCCCTGGGACACCATCGCCGACGCCCGGGCGCGCGCCTCCACGCACCCGGACGGCGTGTGTGACCTCTCGGTCGGAACGCCCGTCGACCCGGTCCCGCAAGTGGCGGCGGACGCGCTGGCGTCCGCCGCCACGGCGTGGGCGGGCTACCCCACGGTCTGGGGGACGCCGGCGTTGCGGGCCGCCATCATCGGCTACCTGACGTCGCGGTGGGAGTCGGTCGACCTGGCGGATGCCGACGTCCTCCCGGTGATCGGCACCAAGGAACTCGTGGCCGCGCTGCCCCTCCAGTTGGGCCTCGGCCCCGGCGACACCGTGGTCATCCCCGAGACCGCCTACCCCACCTACGAGGTCGGCGCCCGCGTCGCGGGGGCGAACGTCGTCGCGACGGACGATCCGGCGCGCGCAGCTGCGGTGGGCGCCCGCCTCATCTGGATCAACTCGCCAGCCAACCCGCACGGCGCCATCATCGACGCCGCGGGCCTGCGTGCCTGGGTGGACGCCGCCCGCTCCTGCGGGGCCGTGCTGGCGTCGGACGAGTGCTACGGCGAGTTCGCCTGGGACGCCGAGCCCGTGTCCGTGTTGCGCGCGGACGTCAACGGCGGCTCGCTCGAGGGCGTGCTGGCGGTGCACTCGTTGTCCAAGAGCTCCAACGTCGCCGGGTACCGCGGCGGGTTCGTGGCGGGCGACCCCGCGGTGGTGGGCGAGCTTCTCGCGGTGCGCAAGCACTGCGGCTTCATGGTGCCGGGACCGGTCCAGGCCGTCATGACCGTGTTGCTCGGCGACCGCGCCCACGTCGCGGAACAGCGCGAGCGCTATCTGGCGCGCCGGGCCGTCCTGCGGCCCGCGCTGGAGCGGGCCGGCTTCGGCATCGAGCACTCCGAGGGCTCGCTGTACCTGTGGGCGACGCGCGGAGAGGACGGCCGGGCGAGCGTCGACTGGCTGGCCGACCGCGGCATCCTCGTGGCCCCCGGCGACTTCTACGGCGAAGCCGGGCGCAGCTTCGTCCGCGTGGCACTGACGGCGACCGACGAGCGCATCGCAGCCGCGGCGTCGCGGCTCTGAACGGGCGGACGCCGCGGGCGGCAGTCACCGCCCTCAGGGCGTCGGCGTCGGGCGCGCGTCGAAGGTGATCTCCACCAGCCGCCCGTTGTCCTTGGTGCCGAGCCACGTGGGCATGCTCGTGGCGCTGGCCGTCCAGGACTGACCGGCGACGTCCACGCGCGCGATGCCGAATCGTCCCGCGTTGGCGACCGCGATGTGCGCGGCCGACCAGGCCCCCTGGTTCGAGTCGCTCCGAACCGTCACCGTCTCGGCGGTGCGCTTCACGACTGCGTCCCGAGGGAGCGTCTCGACCAGGAACGACTCCAACCCCGCGGGATCCGCGGCCGACGGGTTCCGCGACAGGCACGAGAAGGACGCCGGCGTCTCCCCGGTCAGCGAGCTCGCCAGCCGCCGCGCACTCTCCACGTGGCGGGCGTAGCCGTTGGGGTGGCCGCTGCGCTGGACGGCCTGGGCCACGTCGTTCACGTTGCCCGTCTCCCAGCCGTCGACCTTCACCAGGGCCGCATAGAAGGCGTTCGCGGAGTAGTAGGGGTCCGTGACCTGGGCGTCGGTGCCCCAGCCCTGCGACGGGCGCTGCTGGAACAGGCCGAGCGAGTCGCGGTCCCCGTGGTCGAGGTTGCGGATGCCGGACTCCTGGTACGCCGTCGCCAGCGCGATCGTCACCGCACGCGGCACGAGGTCACGGCGCATGCCGACGCCGGCGATGATCGAGGCGTAGTGCGCCTGCTCGGTGTCGATCGAGATCGACTCGCCCTGCACCCGCGCCACGCACTGGTCGGCCAGCGGCAGGGGCGCCTTCAGGTAGCCGTACAGCCGGATGAGCGCGAACGTGAGACCTCCCGCGACCAGGGCGGTCAGCAGGAGGGCGACGATGACGCGCTTGAGGGCTTGCACGAGACGCTGGGCCGTCGGTCAGTTCGCGTGGAGGGCGGCGTTCAGTTCGACCGTCTGGCCCTTGCGGGGCCGGACGATCACCGCCCCGGTCACCGAGTCCCTCAGGAACAGCAACCCGTCCGTCCCGGAGAGTTCGGCGGCCTTCACGACCGCGCCGTCGGGCAGGGTGACCTTCGTCCCCGCCGTCACGTAGAGGCCGGCCTCGACCACGCAGTCGTCGCCGAGCGAGATGCCGATGCCGGATTCCGCCCCCAGGAGGCAGCGCCGGCCGATCGAGATCTGCTCCTTGCCGCCGCCCGACAGGGTGCCCATGATCGAGGCGCCGCCGCCGACGTCCGAACCGTCCCCGACCACAACCCCGGCGGAGATCCGGCCCTCGATCATCGAGGAGCCGAGGGTGCCGGCGTTGAAGTTGACGAACCCCTCGTGCATGACGGTGGTGCCCTCGGCGAGGTGGGCGCCGAGCCGGACGCGGTCGGCGTCGGCGATGCGGACGCCGCTGGGGACGACGTAGTCGACCATGCGGGGGAACTTGTCCACGCCGAACACGGTCACGTGTCCGCGCGCGGCGCGCAGCGTCGTCCGGACCGTAGCGAAGTCGTCGACCGCGCACGGGCCGACCGAGGTCCAGACCACGTTGGGGAGCACCCCGAAGATGCCATCCAGGTTGAGGGTCCGGGGGGCGCAGAGCCGCGTGCTCAGCAGGTGGAGGCGCAGGTAGGCGTCCGGCACGTCGGCGGGGGCGCCATCGAGATCAACCTCGGTGAGGACGATTTCCGTGCGCACCCGACGGTTGGCGTCGACGCCAGTGAGCGGCGGCAGCGACTCGCCGGCGGGGGTGCCGTCGGGGGAGCCGAGCCGGGGGTTCGGGAACCAGACGTCGAGAACCTGTCCGGACGCGTGGACCGTTGCCAGGCCCCAGGCCCAGGCGGAGCGGGAGGATGTGGTCACGCCGACCAGCCTACCGGTGCGTCGGAGGAGT
>CAZZGU010000051.1:7519-13442 GCA_964653755.1 uncultured Nigerium sp.
CCGCCAGGCGGCGGTGAGGGGGTCGCGCCGGAGGTCGACCGTCACGGTGGCGTCCCGCTCGAAGGGCAGGACCACGTCGCCGGTGCGGTCCTGGAAGGTGGCGTTGGCGGTCGCCTCGACCGACACACGGACGACGCCCTCGGCCCGCATGGTCGCGGCATTGAGGCCGGGCGCGAAGCCCAGCCACGGGTCGTTGACGAGGCGGTAGCGGATGCTCCCCTCAGTGACAGTGACCCCGCCCGCCTCGAGCGACCACGGGCAGCCTGGGGGCGCCATCTCGTTGCTCGCGAGGCACTGGTCCAGGGAGGCGCGGGCCACCTCGAGGACGCGCGCGGTGCCCTCGTCGCTGAGCCGGGCGCTCACCTCGAGCGTGGCCGCGTCGCTGTCCGGCGCCGGGATGGTCGCCGTCAGTGTCCCGTCGAGTGCCACGAGCGGGGACGCCGACGCCGCGGTGTAGGTGCCCGGGAACACGGGGTTGGCGGCGGAGTCGAGGGTGGCGCCGTTGACCGTGAGGCCCTCGATGGTGGTGACCGTGAGGCTGCTGAGCCCGTCGACGAGCCGCCAGCCGGTGCGGCCGTCGCCGTCGAGTTCGAGGTCGACCGTGACGGGACGCTCGCCGAGGGAGTAGGTGACGGTCGCCGTCGCGTTGCGCTCGTCCGCAGCGACCGTGGTCACCTGGACGTCCGCGATCGGGGCGGCCGCCTGCGAGGCCTGGAGGACCTCGTCGGTCAGCAGGGTGCGGTCCTCCGGGGTGTTGGCCAGGAGGGACGCGGCGCGGTCGGCGTCCGCCTCTGCGAGGGCCGTGAAGTAGCCGGAAGCCGTCTCCCGGATCGCCTGCTCGCGGGCGGCCGCGGCGGTGGCGTTGAGGTAGATCCCCACCCCCGCGACGATCACGAGGACGGCCACGGCGGCGGCCACCACCCAGGTCATCCGGCGCTTCCTGGCCGCAGCCTCCTGCGCCGGGTCGGGGACGACCACCTTCGGCATGATCAGGGTGGGGTCGGGCCCCAGATCGTCGTCATGATCGTGCCGGTCGGACATCCCTGCTCCTCGGGTCGGCGTACGGGCGTCCGCACCATCGTGCCACGCGGGGGCTGCCGCGGTCCCGTGGGTTGCCATGCGCGGTTGCCGCGCCCGTAGGCTGACGCCATGGCCCTCGACCCCTTCGCCGATCTCGTCGACCTCTTCACAGGCATCGTCGACATCGAGTCCGTCAGCGGTCACGAGCAGCGTCTCGCCGACGAGGTGGAGGCTGCCCTGCGCGCGTGCGGGCACCTGTCGGTCTGGCGCGACGGGGACACCGTCGTGGCGCGCACCGAACTCGGTCGGCCCACCCGCGTCGTCATCGCCGGTCACCTCGATACCGTGCCCGTGGCCGGCAACCTTCCCAGCCGCATCGTCGGCGACCGCGTGTACGGACGCGGCACGTGCGACATGAAGGGCGGGGTCGCCGTCGCCCTGGCGGTGGCGGCCGCCGTTTCCGAGCCACGTCACGACCTCACGTGGGTGTTCTACGACCACGAGGAGGTCGAGGCTTCCCGGAACGGACTCGGCCGGGTGATGCGCGTCCGCCCCGACGTGCTGCACGGCGATTTCGCCGTCCTCATGGAGCCCACCGCGGCGCGCGTCGAGGGCGGCTGCCAGGGCACCCTGCGCGC
The DNA here is from genome assembly GCA_964653755.1 of uncultured Nigerium sp. Lineage (GTDB taxonomy): Bacteria > Actinomycetota > Actinomycetes > Propionibacteriales > Propionibacteriaceae > Propioniciclava. The sequence continues at coordinate 9,178 of CAZZGU010000051.1, forward strand.
GGCAGTCACCACGACGGGCCTGGCCGCGCACTCGGCCCGCTCCTGGCTGGGACGCAATGCGATCCACGAGGCTGCGGACGTCCTGGCGCGCCTGGCCGCCTACGAACCGCGCCGGGTCGTCGTCGACGGTCTGGAGTACCGCGAGGGACTCAACGCGGTGGCGATCAGCGGGGGCATCGCCGGCAACGTGATCCCCGACCGCTGCGTGGTGACGGTCAACTTCCGGTTCGCCCCCGATCGCGACGAGCAGGACGCCAAGGGCCACGTGCGGGAGGTCTTCGCCGGCCACGACCTCGAGTTCACGGACTTCGCCCCCGCAGCCCGCCCGGGCCTCGACCTTCCCGCCGCGCGCGAGTTCCTGGCCGCGGTGGGGGGCGAGGCCGGACCCAAGTACGGGTGGACCGACGTGGCCCGGTTCTCGGCGCTGGGCATCCCGGCCGTGAACTTCGGTCCCGCGGACCCGGCCAAGGCCCACACCGACGATGAGTTCTGCCCCGTCGCCGACCTGTTCACGGTTCGCGACGCCCTGCTGCGCTGGCTGGCCTGACCCTCGCCAGTAGGCTGGCGCCGTGCCGAAGAAGAAGCGCGCCAGGAACGTGACGAGGGAGCCGTACCGGCTCCAGGGACCGGTCTTCCGGCGGGAGGGTCACGTCGGGACGTCCACCACAGACCAGCGCCTGCTCCAGTCGCGGGGGCCGGCCGACTGGGTGCACACCGATCCGTGGCGGGTGATGCGCATCCAGGCCGAGTTCGTGGACGGGTTCGGAGCGCTCGCCGAGGTCGGTCCGGGCATCAGCGTGTTCGGGTCCGCCCGGACCACCCCCGACCAGCCGCTGTGGGCGACCGCCGAGGAGATCGGACGCGGCCTCGCGGGCGCCGGCTACGCCACGATCACCGGCGGCGGCCCCGGGATCATGGAGGCCGCCAACAAGGGGGCCCTCGAGGCGGGCGGGGCCTCGATCGGCCTGGGCATCGAGCTCCCCTTCGAGGCCGAGCTCAACCCCTGCCTGACCCTCGGGATCAACTTCCGGTACTTCTTCGTCCGCAAGGTCATGTTCCTGAAGTACTCCCAGGGCTTCCTCGTGATGCCGGGCGGCTTCGGGACGTTCGACGAGCTGTTCGAGGCGCTCACGCTCGTGCAGACCGGCAAGGTCACCTCGTTCCCCATCGTCCTGTTCGGCCACGAGTACTGGGCGGGGCTGGCCAGCTGGATCGAGGAGTCGGTGCTCGCCCACGGATTCATCAGTTCCCCGGACCGTTCCCTGTTCCACGTCACCGACGACGTGGACGACGCCGTCCGTTACGTCACGGCTCACCGAGCGGGGGAGCGCTGACGTGGAATGGGTGCTGTGGTCGATCGTGGTCCTGGTGCTGGGCCTGGCCGCGGTCGCCGGGAGCGGCCGGTTCGGCTCGATGCCGCCGCCGGTCCGTGACACTCCCGAGCCGTTCCTGCCCGCAGGGGACCTGGACGGGGATGACCTGCGCCGCCTCCAGTTCGCGGTCACCCTGCGCGGCTACTCGATGACTCAGGTGGACGCCCTGCTGGACAGGCTGGCCTGGCAGCTCGACGATGCGCGTGGGGCGGACGGGCCGCTGCGCGCCGTCTGCGATAATGGGTTCGCAAGAACTCACCAACCACGCGCAGTGGCGCACGAAATCGAGGTAAGCATGGCAGCGATGAAGCCACGAACCGGGGACGGTCCGATCGAGGTCGCCAAGGAGTCCCGGGTGATCGCGATGCGGATCCCCGCCGAGGGCGGCGGTCGTCTGGTGATCGAGATGAGCGCCGCGGAAGCCGCGGAACTGCTGGAGGCGCTGAAGTCGGTCGTCGCGCCCGCCTGACATCCCCATCGAACACGCGGACGGCGGCCCGGGCCTGATGGCCCGGGCCGCCGTTTCTGTCGGGGTGTGATTCAGCGTCGGCTGTTGTGCCGCGCGATGGCAGCCTCGTACACCGCCACGGTCTCCTGGGCGATCTTCTCCCACGAGAACTCGTCGATGCAGCGCTGGCGTCCGGCCTTGCCCATCGCGGTCGCGCGCTCCGGGTCACGGGTGATCTCGTTGATCCGCTGGGCGAAGTTCGCCTCGAAGGCCGCGATGTACTCCGCGTCCCCCGCCTGCTTGGGGTCGTAGGGCACGAGCAGGCCGGTCTCGCCGTCCACCACGACCTCGGGGATGCCGCCCACCGCGCTCGCGACGACGGGGATCTCGCAGGCCATGGCTTCGAGGTTCACGATGCCGAGCGGCTCGTAGATCGAAGGGCAGGCGAAGACGGTGGAGTGGGTGAGCACCTGGCGGACCGAGGCGCGCGGAAGCATCTCCTGAACCCACGTGACGCCGCTGCGGGTCTCGTTGAGGGAACCGAACGCCTTGTGGAACTCGGCCGCGATCTCCGGGGTGTCGGGGGCGCCGGCCAGGAGAAGCACCTGGGTGTCGGGATCGAGCTGCTCGGCGGCGCGGACCAGATGGATCAGGCCCTTCTGGCGCGTGATGCGCCCGACGAACGTCACGATGGGCTTGGAGAGGTCGACGCCGAGGCTCTCGATGACATCGGTGGCGGGGTCCGGCTTGAACTCCTCGGGGTCGATGCCGTTCTTCACCACGTGGATGGCGTCCGGGTCGACGTCCGGGTAGGCGTTCCTGACCGCCGGGACCATGGCCTGGCTGACGGCGATGACCGCGTCAGCGTGCAGGTAGGCGGTCTTCTCCGCCCAGGAGGACACGCGGTAGCCGCCGCCCAGCTGCTCGACCTTCCAGGGGCGGTCGGGCTCGAGGGAGTGGGCCGTCACCACGAGCGGGATGTCCTGGTAGACCGAACCGAGCAGACCGGCGAAGGCCGCGTACCAGGTGTGGCCGTGGATGACGTCGACCTCGGGGATCGCAGCCGCCATGCCGACGTCGGCGCCGATCGTGCGGAGGGCGGCGTTGGCGCCCTCCGGGTAGTTCTCGGCGTGGGCGGTCGCGCCCTCGCGGGGCTCGCCCATGCACTGGACGTCAACGCTCTCGGTGAACTTCCGGAGCTGGGGGACGAGCTGACCGACGTGGACGCCGGCGCCGCCGTAGATGAACGGGGGGTACTCCCGGGTCAGGATGGAAACGCGCATGGCACCGATCGTGTCACAAATGCCTGTCCGGCACAGCGAAACCCGCGCCGCCGCGGGCAGGACGCCGGCGTCCGGCGCGCCCGTCTCCAGACCCGAATCGTCACCTCCAGTTTTTCGGTTTCGCCTGTGCAGCGGGGCGGTTTGGGCCTAGGTTCTGGGGTATGACTAGTCGACCGAATGTCCTGTCGATTGTGCTGGCCGGTGGCGAGGGCAAGCGCCTGATGCCGTTGACCGCTGACCGCGCGAAGCCGGCGGTCCCCTTCGGTGGGACCTACCGACTCATCGACTTCGTTCTTTCCAACCTCGCAAACTCCGATCTCACCAAGATCGCAGTCCTGACCCAGTACAAGTCGCACTCCCTCGACCGGCACATCTCGCTGACCTGGCGGATGTCCACCCTCCTGGGCGACTACGTGGCACCCGTGCCCGCGCAGCAGCGGACCGGCAAGCAGTGGTTCCAAGGCTCCGCGGACGCCATCTACCAGTCGCTCAACCTCGTCGTTGACGAAGAGCCCGACTACATCGTGGTCTTCGGCGCCGACAACATCTACCGCATGAACGTCGCCTCGATGCTCAAGGCCCACATCGACTCCGGGCTCGAGTGCACGGTCGCCGGCATCCGGGTGCCACGCTCCGAGGCGTCCGAGTTCGGCATCATCGACGCCGCGTCCGACGCGAAGATCAACCAGTTCCTCGAGAAGCCGGCGGATCCGCCCGGCCTCCCGGACAGCCCCGACGAGTCGTTCGCGTCCATGGGCAACTACATCTTCACGAGGAAGGCCTTCGTCGAGGCGCTCGTGGCCGATGCTGCCGACGAGACCAGCAAGCACGACATGGGCGGGAACATGGTTCCGTTCTTCGTGAACAAGGGCCAGGCGCAGGTGTACGACTTCACCAGGAACGACGTGCCGGGCGCCACGGACAAGGACCGCAACTACTGGCGCGACGTCGGCACCATCGACGCCTATCACCACGCCCACATGGACCTGGTGAGCGTCGACCCCGAGTTCAACCTGTACAACCGCAAGTGGCCGATCTGGACCCTGCAGTCCCAGCTCCCCGGTGCGAAGTTCACGCTCCGCGGCACGGCCGAGGACTCGATCGTCTCCAACGGCTGCATCATCTCCGGCGGCGACGTCGACCGTTCGGTCCTCTCGCCCA
>CAZZGU010000052.1:0-13187 GCA_964653755.1 uncultured Nigerium sp.
CTCCCTGGTGTTCACCGAGATCTGCCAGAACGCGATCGAGCACGGCCTCGGTACCGGCGAGGGGCACGTCGTGGTCAGGCCTGCTCAGGAGGACGGCCGACTGATCCTGGACGTGGTGAACGACGGGGAGCCGCTGCCCGACGACTTCACCCTCGAGGGCTCAAAGAGCCTGGGCCTCTCGATCGTGACGACGCTCGTCACGGACATGGGAGGGACCTTCGAGATGGCCTCCCTGGGGGAGGGGTTCGGGACGCGGGCCCGCTTGGTCATCCCGCTGCGGGGGTCGGCTGCGGGTAACCCCGGGGCGACGACCGGCTGAGGCGCGTTGCGGCCCGCTCCGGCGCCGTTTCGCGATCTCCGGCGGAGTGGGCACCTCTCAGACGCGGGCGCGCGAGCGCGCGTTGCGCCGCTTCATCGCCCGGCGCTCGTCCTCCGACAGGCCGCCCCAGACGCCATGGTCCTGACCCTGCTCGAGGGCCCACTGGAGGCATTCGGCACGGACCTCGCACCGGGCGCACACCTTCTTTGCCTCGAGCGTCTGCGCGATGGCTGGACCCGTGCTCCCCACGGGGAAGAACAGTTCGGGATCCTCGGTGAGGCAGGCGGCTCGATGTCGCCAATCCATGCTTCGACCACTCCTTCTTTCATGAACGACTGCACGGCGCGTCCGAAGGGTGGGCGGTGTGCCACCTAAGGCTGCCAACTCCCGCCCGGGAATACAAGGGGATGCCCGCGGTTTCCCGGACGTCCCACCCTCCGGGCTACAGTGGTCGGCGATGTCCGAAGTCTCCCAGAACCTGCGCCCTCTGGGCCTGGTGGTCGCCAGCGTGACCACCGCCGCGCTCGCCGCCTTCACCGTGTTGATGGCGGTGCTGTCTCTCACCTCGGGTCACGGCTGGCTCAGCGGTGGCGTCGCACTGATGCTCCTGCTGTGGGGGGCTGGCGTGGGGGCTGCGGCCTGGGGTCTGTGGCGGGGCTCGGCCTGGGCCCGCGGTCCCGTGGTGGCCATCGGCCTCCTCCACCTCACCGCCTACGGGCAGTTCAGCCTGAACCAGCCCTTGGCGTTGGTCGGCGCCGCGCTCGCGCTGGTGGCGGTCATCGGCGCGGTGCTACCGGCGACCACCCGGGCGCTCCGCCTGAGCCGCTGACTGGGATCGTGCCCCTGCGCGTCTGAGTTGGGAAGAATGCTCGACCCCCGGCACCGATCGGGGCCGGGGGTCGAGCATGCACAGCGGGAGGATCAGTCGGCGAAGGCCTGGTCCAGCAGGCGGCGCTCTTGCGCCTGGTGAACCTTCATGAGACCCGCCGACGGCGAGGATGCCTCGGGACGGGCAGCGACGCTCATCTTCAACTCATAGCCGGGGAGCGCCTCGGCGATCGCCTTCGGCAGGTGCAGTGCCATGAACGGCCAGGGTCCCTGGTTCTCGGGCTCGTCCTGCACCCAGCGGACGTCGGTCGCGTTGGTGTACCGGGCCAACTCGTCGGCGACCTCCCGGGTCGGCAGCGGGTAGAGGCGCTCGAGCGGGACGATCGCGACCTGGCCGTCAAGGCCGCGCTTGCTCCGTTCGGCGATCAGTTCCCAGCGGATCTTGCCGGAGCAGAGGATGACGCGCTTCACCTGGAACGGGTCGGTGATGGAGGCGTCCGCAATGGCGGGCTGCCAGCGTCCGTTGGTGAACTCTTCCGGTGTCGAGACGGCCGCCTTGTTCCGCAGCATCGACTTGGGCGTCATGATGACGACCGGTCGGTGCCAGTTCACGTAGGTGTGCGTGCGCAGCAGGTGGAAGTAGTTCGCCGGGGTCGTCGGCTGACAGACGGCGAGCGCGCCCTCGGAGCACAGACTCAGCCAGCGCTCGATGCGGGCGGAGCTGTGGTCCGGGCCCTGGCCCTCGTACCCGTGCGGCAGAAGCAGTACGACGCCGGACTTCTGGGTCCACTTGGCGTCGCCGGCGCTGATGTACTCGTCGACGATGATCTGGGCCCCGTTGGCGAAGTCACCGAACTGCCCCTCCCAGCAGACGAGTGCCTGGGGAGCGGCCACCGAGTACCCGTACTCGAACCCCATCGCGGCGTACTCGCTGAGCAGGGAGTCGAAGATGTGGAACGGGCCCTGGTCGTCGGAGAGGTGCTTGAGCGGGACGTACTCCGCGTTCGTGCGACGGTCGACGACTGCGGCGAAGCGCTGGGAGAAGGTGCCGCGCCGGCAGTCCTGGCCTGTGAGCCGGACGGTCCGCCCCTCCATGAGCAGGGAGCCGAACGCGAGTAGTTCGCCGGTGGCCCAGTCGATGGGACCCTCCATGATCGCCTTGGCGCGGCGCTCCATCTGCGGGAACACCTTGGGGTGCACCTCGAAGCCCTCGGGGTAGGTCACCTGGGCCTGCGCGACGCGCTCCATGACCTCGCGCGAGATCGACGTCCCCTGGTCCTTGCCCAGCTTGGCGGGGTAGAAGGGCACCTTGTAGTAGTCGGGGACTTCTTCGCCTGCCTGCTCGCGAACCTCCTTGAACACCGCCTCGAGGCGGTCCCGGAATCGTCCCAGCACGGCGTCCGCGTCGTCTGAGGAGATGTCGCCGCGTCCGATGAGCGCCTCGGTGTAGAGCTTGCGCACGCTGCGCTTCTGCTCGATGAGGTCGTACATGTTCGGCTGGGTGAAGCTGGGGTCGTCGCCCTCGTTGTGGCCGCGCCGCCGGTAGGCGACCAGGTCGATCACGACATCGCGGGCGAACTGCTGCCGGTACTCGAAAGCCAGCTGGCCGACCCTGGCGACCGACTCGGGGTCGTCGCCGTTGACGTGGAAGACCGGCGCGTCGATGGCCTTGGCGATATCAGTGCAGTACACCGAGGAACGGGACTCAGTGGGTGCGGTGGTGAAGCCGATCTGGTTGTTGACCACGAGGTGGATGGTTCCGGCGGTCTTGAAACCGCGCAGCTGGCTCATCTGGAGGGTTTCGTACACGACGCCCTGACCGGAGAACGAGGCGTCCCCATGGAGGAGGACGGGGAGCACCGACCCGTCGACGCCGCCGCGGGCGTCCATCTTGGCGCGGGACACGCCGACGACGACGGGATTCACGGTCTCCAGGTGGGACGGGTTGGCGGCCACGGACGTCCGGACGACCTTGCCGGACAAGGCCGTGAACTCGCCTTCAGCGCCGAGGTGGTACTTGACGTCCCCCGTTCCCATCGTCTGTTCGAGGTCGATGTTGCCCTCGAACTCGCGGAAGATCTGACCGTAGCTCTTGCCGGTGATGTTGGCCAGGACGTTGAGCCGACCCCGGTGCGGCATTCCGATGGCGACCTCGTCGAGCCCCGCGTTGGCGGCGCCCTCGCAGATCTCGTCGAGCATGACGACCGTGGACTCCGCGCCCTCCAGCGAGAAGCGCTTCTGGCCCACGAACTTGGTCTGCAGGAACGTCTCGAAGACCTCGGCCTCGTTCAGTTTGTCGAGGATGCGGAGGTGCTCCTCGCGCGGCCACTTCTTGAACGGCAGCTCGAGGCGCTCCTGGAACCAGCGCCGCTGCTTGGGATCCGGGATGTGCATGTACTCCACGCCGATGTGCCCGCAGTAGGAGAAGCGAAGTTGTTCCAGGATCTCGCGGAGCGTCATCGTCTCCTTGTCGTGACCGCCGAAGCCCCCCACCGGGAACTCGCGGTCGAGGTCCCAGATCGTGAGCCCGTGCGCCTCGAGTTCGAGGTCCGGGTGCGTCCGCTGGCGGTACTCCAGCGGGTCGGTGTCGGCGATCCGGTGGCCGAGCGTGCGGTATGCCTCGATGAGCTGGATGACGCGGGCGCCCTTGCCAACTTCGAAGGCCCGGTGGGCCGAGTCGTCCGGGGCCCAGCGCAGTGGCGTGTAGGGGACGCGCAGCGCGGCGAAGATCTTGTCGTAGAAGTCGTGCTTGCCGATGAGCAGCTCGTGGATCACCTTGAGGAACTCGCCCGAGGTCGCGCCCTGGATGACCCTGTGGTCATAGGTCGACGTCAGGGTGGTGATCTTCGACACGCCGAGTTCCCGGATGTGCTGCGCGCTGGCGCCCTGGAACTCCGGGGGGTAATCGATGGAGCCGACGCCCAGGATGACGCCCTGGCCGTTCATGAGCCTGGGGACCGAGTGGGACGTGCCGATGCCGCCGGGATTGGTGAGGGACGCCGTGGTGCCGGCGAAGTCCTCCACGGTGAGCGCGCCGCTGCGCGCCTTCTTCACCAGAGCCTCGTAGGCGGCCCAGAACTCGGCGAAGTTGAGCTGGTCGGCGCCCTTGATGTTGGGAACGAGCAGTTGGCGGGTACCGTCCGGCTTCGTCATGTCGATGGCGAGGCCGATGTTGACATTCTGCGGCACGACGAGGGTCGGCTTGCCGTCGACCTCCTCGTAGCCGTTGTTCATGTCGGGCACGAGCGTGAGCGCCTGGACCATGGCGTAACCGAGGAGGTGAGTGAAGGAGATCTTGCCGCCGGTGGTCCGCGCCAGGTGCTTGTTCACGATTTCGCGCTGATCGATGACCAGCTTCATCGGCACGTTGCGCACAGACGTGGCCGTCGGCACCGTCAGCGACTGCTCCATGTTGCGCGCGGTGCGCATCGGGGCTCCGCGCAAGGTCACTTTGGTGGGCTGCGCCTTCGTTCCGGGCTTGGTCACGGCGGCGGGCCTGTTGGCGGAGAGGCCGCCGCCGGATCCCGGGTTCGCCGGGCCGGTCGCCGGCGCAGGTCGTGCGGCCGGCGCGGGGGCCGCGGCTGATGCCGGAACGGACACCGGGGCGGGCGCCGGGCGCGGCGCTGCGGCCTGGACAGGTACCGGTGCGGGAGCCGGTGCGGGCGCCGGTTCGGGTGACGGTGTTGGGGCTGGGGGAGTGGCCGGAGCCGCGGGTGCCGCAGACACGGGCGTCTTCCCCTGTCGGGCGAAGAAAGCCCGCCAGCTCTCGTCGACCGAGGTCGGATCCTGCTCGTACTGTTCGAACATCTCGTCAATGAGCCAGTCGTTGGCCCCGAAGTCGGTCACGTCCTGGTTGTTGTCGGGCGCCGTCGCCACAATCGCCTTCTTCCGGTAGCTCCTGGTCGCGGGCAGCACTGCCCACGCGATCATCCTAACGACTTGGGCCCGCCGCGCGGTACCAACTGGGCAGCGTGTCTCTCGAGATCGAGACATCTCCGGTTTTCGTCCGTGCACCGGCGGGGACGTGACAACGCCGCCCCTCGCGGGGGCGGCGTGGCGAGGCGTGTGGGCGGTGCGGTGGCGCCCCCGAGAGGATTCGAACCTCTGCTCCCGCCTCCGGAGGGCGGTGCTCTATCCCCTGAGCTACGGGGGCCTCGGCCGCACCAGTGCCGGCGGGCCGTGGAGTACTGTACCACCCGCTGGGAGCGGGCGGGGCCACGAGGGGGCGTCTGGCACAGTACGAGCCATGACCCACATGCACGTCGCCGGCTCGATCCACGCCGACGCCACTTCGCCGGCGCCGGTCTGGCTGATCAGGCCCGACGATGTGAATGCGCTCGACACCCGCCTGTGGAGCGCCTCGGTCGAGCGGGGGTCGAACGGCGCGCTTCGGGTGGGTGGACTCGACGTCCGGGACATCGTCGCCGAGGTGGGGTCGCCGGTCTACGTGATCGATACGGACGACTTCAAAGCACGCGCCCGGGCCTGGCGCGAGGCGTTCGACGGCTGGAAGGTCTTCTACGCGGCGAAGAGCTTCCTGTGTGCCACGGTGGCCCGCTGGATCGCGGAGGAGGAGCTGTACCTCGACGTCGCCTCCCTGGGGGAATTGACGGTCGCGTTGCGCGCCGGGTTCGATCCTGCCCGGATCGGGCTCCACGGGAACAACAAGTCGGACGCCGAACTGCGGCTGGCCCTGGCAAGGGGCGTGGGACGGATCATCGTCGACTCCCCGGACGAGATCAGACGTCTGGAGCGACTCACGGCGGACCTCGGGGTGCGCGCCAACGTCCTCATCCGGGTCACCACGGGCGTGGAGGCGCACACCCACGAGTACATCGCGACCGCCCATGAGGACCAGAAGTTCGGCTTCTCCATCACCGGCGGACAAGCGCTGGTCGCGATGGTGCGGTGCCATCACGCGTCGATGATCGATCTGCAGGGCATTCACAGCCACATCGGGTCGCAGATCTTCGACACCCACGGCTTCGAGGTGGCGGCGCGGCGAACTCTCAAGCTCTTCGCCCAGTTCAAGGAGGCGACGGGGGTCGAGCTGGCTGAGCTGGACCTGGGCGGCGGGTTCGGCATCGCCTACACCTCCCAGGACTCGCCGGCGTCGCCGGCTGAGCTGGCGGAGGGTCTCAACGAGATCATCGCCCACGAGTGTCGAGCGTTCGGCCTGGCCCGGCCGGTCCTGTCCATCGAGCCTGGGCGAGCCATCAGCGGCCCCGCCGGCATGGCGCTCTACACCGTGGGAACCGTGAAGGCCGTCGAGATCGGCGGTGGGCAGACCCGGCGCTACGTGAGCGTCGACGGCGGGATGAGCGACAACATCCGGCCGGCTCTCTACGCCGCCGAGTACTCCGCCGCGTTGGCCTCTCGGACCTCGTCGGCCGCTCCCGTCCTGGCGCGCGTCGTGGGGCTTCACTGCGAGGGCGGCGACATCCTGGTCCGCGACGTCTTCCTGCCCGGCGACATCCGGCCCGGAGATCTGGTCGCGGTGCCGGCGTCCGGCGCCTACAGCCGGTCCATGGCGAGCAACTACAACCACACGCCCCGCCCGCCCGTCGTGGCCGTGCAGGACGGTAGGCTGACGACTCTGGTCCGACGCGAGACCCTGGACGACCTCCTGGCCCTGGACGCGGGCCTCGACCACTGACGAGAAGGAACCTACACATGATGAGCACCGGTGACGCCCCTGTGCGTGTGGCACTGCTGGGGTGCGGGACGGTTGGCCTGCAGGTGGCCCGGCTCCTGATCGAACAGGCCGACGACCTGCGTGCGCGCGTGGGACGCCCCCTGGAACTGGTCGCCATCGGCGACCGAAGGGCCAGCGTGGCCGACCTTGACCCCGCGCTGTTCACGGTTGACCTTGCCGAACTCGTCCGTCGTCCTGACATCGACGTCGTGGTGGAGTTGCTCGGCGGGTTCGAACCGGCCCGGTCCCTGATCCTCGCCGCGATCACGAGCGGCGCCTCGGTGGTCACCGCCAACAAGGCCTTGCTGGCCCGTGACGGCGCCGAACTGTTCGACGCGGCCGAGCGCGCCGGGGTCGACCTCTACTACGAGGCGGCCGTCGCCGGAGCGATCCCGATCATCCGGCCGCTGCGGGAGTCCCTGGTCGGCGACACCATCACCGCGGTGATGGGCATCGTCAACGGCACGACGAACTACATCCTCGACCAGATGCATTCGCAGGGGTCGACGTTTGCCCAGGCGCTCGGCGAGGCTCAGGAACTCGGCTACGCCGAGGCCGACCCCACCGCGGACGTCGAGGGCCACGACGCGGCCTCCAAGGCCGCCCTGCTGGCCAGCTTGGCCTTCCACACGCGGGTCGGGATCGACGACGTCGACCGCGAGGGCATCACCGGTGTCACCCCCGGCGACATCGCCGCGGCCGACGAGATGCGGTGCGTCATCAAGCTTCTGGCCCGGTGCGCGGTCTCCGCGGACGGCACCATCGCCGTCGGCGTCCACCCGACCATGGTCCCGGTGAGCCACCCGCTCGCCGGCGTCCACGGTGCGTTCAACGCGGTCTTCGTCGAGTCCGAGTGGGCGGGGCAGCTCATGTTCATGGGGGCAGGGGCGGGCGGTCGGCCGACCGCGTCCGCGGTGGTCGGGGACGTCGTGTCGGCGGCCCGGAACCGCTTGCGTGGGGCGGCGGGACCAGGGGAGTCGGACTACACGACCCCAGGCATCACCAATCCCGGGCAGGTGTCCTCCCGTTACTACGTGTCCCTGCTCGTCGACGACTCGCCCGGCGTCCTATCCCGGGTGGCGGCCTGCCTGGCGCGACACGGCGTCTCGATTCAGGCCGTGCGCCAGGAACCGACGCCGGACGAGCCGGGAGGTTCGGCGCGGCTCGGGGTGATGACGCACGTCGCGACCGATGCAGACGTGCGGGCCACCGTCTCCGAGCTGGAGGGCGTGCCCGAGGTTCGCCCCGGCATCCGCGTGATGAGGGTTGAGGGGAACTGACGTGCTGCTCGCCTGTCTCGACCTTGAAGGGGTGTTGGTCCCCGAGATCTGGATCAACGTGGCCGAACGGACCGGGATCGAGGAGCTCCGGCTCACCACCCGCGACATGCCGGACTATGACGAACTCATGCGCCACCGGCTGGGGGTGATGGAGCGCCGCGGAGTCCGGCTGTCGCTGATCCAGTCCGTGATCGGCGACATGGGGCCCCTGCCCGGCGCGGCGGAGTTCCTCGATTGGCTCCGCCAGCGATTCCAGGTCCTCATTCTCTCCGACACGTTCTACCCCTTCGGCATGCCGCTCATGGCACAGCTCGGATTCCCGACGCTCTTCTGCCACGATCTCGAGGTCGCAGACGACCGGATCGTCGGCTACCGGCTTCGGCAGGCTGACAGCAAGACTCAGGCCGTCCGGGCGCTGCAGGCCCTCAATTTTCGAGTCGTGGCCACGGGTGACTCCTACAACGACACCGGCATGCTCAGCCAGGCGGACGCCGGCGTCCTGTTCCGACCCCCCCTGAACGTCATGGACGAGTTTCCCCAATTCCCGGTCACCACGAACTACGACGAACTGCGCCGGGCCTTCGCAGACGCAGCCGATCGTATCGGCTGACCGCGCGCCTCGCGGTCGGGGGGCGCGCAGGTGCTACAGTTGGTGCAGCGCAATCGCGTCACGCCTCCCACAGATCGGGCCCGAGCCGCCACGCCGGCGCTCGAAGATCTGAACCCCCCCGCGTGTAACGCTCACCGGATCGGGCCTTGCCCGAACGATGGACCGAGCATGGCCGGAACCTGCGCCTCGCCGCACTTCCGGCCGATCCGAAAGGACATTCGTGACCAACATCGACACCATGCTCCTGCCCGAACTGCGTAAGGTCGCCAGTTCGATGGGGCTCAAGGGCGCCGGGACACTCCGCAAGTCGGAGCTCCTCGCCGCCATCCACGGCGCCCAGGGCGGAGAGCCTGCGCCCGCCGCTCAGCCGGAGCGGCCCCCGCGCGAGACCCAGGAGCAGCGGCACGACGCCCGGGCTGAGGCGCCGGCACCCTCGCCCCAGGAGAGCGCCGGCGACGACGTGGCTGCACGTCTGGAGGCGCTCGCACGTGAGGAGGGCGGACGCCGGCGCGGACGCACCACTCCGGCGGCGGTCGAGGTGGTGGCCCCGGAGGCACCCGCCGTCCGCGAGACCGACGACAACGGACCTCCGCAGTCACGCCGCCAGGACCTCGACGACGAGGCGGGGAGTCGGCGCAATCGCCGGCGCAGGAGCCGGGACCGCTCGAATCGCCGCACTCCGCGGGCAGCAGCGATGGGGCTTGAGCGGCTCGAGGCCGAGCCGGTCGTCAGCGAGGACGACGTGCTGGTGAGCGTGTCCGGGATACTCGACGTACTCGACAACTACGCCTTCGTGCGGACCTCCGGTTATCTGCCGGGGAACAACGACGCCTATGTCTCCCTGTCGATGGTCAAGAAGCACGGCCTCCGCAAGGGCGACATCGTCACCGGGGCCATCCGCCAGCAGTCCCGCGACGGGGAGCGCCGGGAGAAGTTCAACCCCCTGGTCCGGCTCGACACGGTCAACGGCGACGACCCCGCGCGCGCCAAGGACCGCCCCGAGTTCAGCAAGCTCACCCCGCTCTACCCCCAGGAGAGGCTCCGCCTCGAGACGACGCCGCTGAACATGACCGGCCGGATCATCGACCTGGTCGCCCCCATCGGCAAAGGCCAGCGCGGCCTCATCGTCTCGCCGCCGAAGGCCGGCAAGACGATGGTCATGCAGTCGATCGCGAACTCGATCACGACGAACAACCCCGAGGTACACCTCATGGTGGTCCTCGTCGACGAGCGGCCCGAGGAGGTCACCGACTTCCAGCGAAGCGTCAAGGGTGAGGTCATCGCGTCCACGTTCGACCGGCCCGCTGACGACCACACCACCATTGCCGAGCTCGCGATCGAGCGCGCGAAGCGGCTTGTCGAGCTCGGCCACGACGTCGTGGTCCTGCTGGACGGCATCACCCGCCTGAGTCGGGCCTACAACCTGGCCGCTCCGGCGTCCGGCCGCATCCTGTCCGGGGGCGTCGACTCCGCGGCCCTCTACCCGCCCAAGAAGTTCTTCGGTGCGGCCCGGAACGTCGAGAACGGTGGTTCGCTGACGATTCTCGCCACCGCGCTCGTCGAGACGGGCTCGAAGATGGACGAAGTGATCTTCGAGGAATTCAAGGGCACGGGGAACATGGAGCTGCGGCTCCGCCGCGAGCTTGCGGACAAGCGCATCTACCCGGCGATCGACCCGGTGGGGTCCGGCACCCGTCGGGAGGAGCAACTGCTCACGCGGGAGGAACTCTCGATCATCTGGAAGCTCCGTCGCGTCCTGTCGGGCCTGGACGACCAGCAGGCGTTGGAGATGCTCATCAATCGTCTGAAGAAGACGCAGACGAATCTCGAATTCCTGCATGTCATCAGCCGGACCACCCCCAGCCAGGACTAGCCTTCGCCAACGCCCGTCCGTCCGGCCGCCTGCAGGACCGTCGTGCCGGTTCCTGTTGCCGGTTTGGCCGCAGGGCGGGCGTACGGCACAATGGGCCCTCGGCGCCGGTTCACGCCGAGGGTCACCCGTCCGCGGACGCCCCTGCGTCCGCCTGGCGACCCGGCGCCCGACCCACAAGGAGAAGAACACCATGAAGCAGGGCATCCACCCCGACTACAAAGACACGACGGTGACGTGCACCTGCGGCAACACCTTCACCACGCGTTCGACCGCCCGCACCGGGGCGATCCACGCAGAGGTGTGCGCCGCGTGCCATCCCTTCTACACCGGCAAGCAGAAGATCCTGGACACCGGCGGCCGGGTCGCGCGCTTCGAGCGCCGCTACGCCAAGGCCCAGCAGGTCAAGAAGTCCAAGTAGGACCGCGGGGCGCCGGGTGTCGGGGAAACCCGGCCCCGGCGCCTTGCCGTTCGCACCAAGTCCGCGGGGAGCGTCATGTTCGAAGCCACCGACCGGTTGCGGGAAGAATTCGCCGACCTGGAGCGGCAGTTGGCTGACCCCGCCACTCATGCGGACACCACGAGGGCTCGCAGGATCGGACGGCGCTACGCCGAGCTGATCGGGGTCATCAAGGGACTCGACGAGTACGACAGGGTGCGTGAGGACGCGGTGGCTGCCCGGGAACTCGCTGCGGAGGACCCGGGGTTCGCCGCTGAGGCCGACGAGTTGGAGGACCGGCTGGTGCAGGTCAGCGAACGCCTCGCGGCGTTGCTGGCGCCCCGGGACCCGAACGACGGGGCGGACTGCCTGGTCGAGATCAAGTCGGGTGAGGGCGGCGAGGAGTCGGCGCTCTTCGCCGCCGACCTGTTCCGCATGTACACCCGTTACGCCGAGGGACGGGGCTGGCGGGTCGAGGTGCTCGATTCCCAGGAGACGGACCTCGGGGGCTTCAAGTCCGTGACCCTCGCCGTCAAGGCGTCCGGAAACCCGGTTCCGTCGGAGGCTCCGTACGGGCTGCTCAAGTTCGAGGGCGGCGTCCACCGCGTCCAGCGGGTCCCCGTGACCGAGACCCAGGGACGCATCCACACGTCGGCCGCCGGTGTGCTGGTCATGCCCGACGTCGAGGACGCCACCGAGATCGAGATCGACGAGGACGACCTGCGCATCGACGTCTACCGCAGCTCCGGCAAGGGCGGGCAGGGCGTCAACACGACCGATTCGGCCGTCCGGATCACGCACCTGCCGACCGGTGTGGTCGTCACCTGCCAGAACGAGCGCAGCCAGTTGCAGAACAAGGCATCTGCGCTGCGCATCCTGCGGGCCCGTCTCGCGGCGCACGCGGAGGAGCAGGCTGCCGACGAGGCGTCCGCGGCGCGACGCTCGCAGGTACGCACGGTCGATCGCTCCGAACGAATCCGCACCTACAACTACCCGGAGAACCGGATCGCCGACCACCGGATCGGGTACAAGGCCTACAACCTCGATCAGGTGCTGGCCGGGGACCTGCAGACGGTGCTGGAAGCGCTCCAGGCCGCGGACCTGGCAGGCAGACTCGCGGCTCTCGGGGTCCCGCGGTGACCCGATCGGTGTCGGCGGTGCTCGCCCGGGCCACGCGTGAGCTCGGCTCCGCGGCGGAGGCCCGGACGCTCCTGGCCCACGCGCTGCGCACCGCTCCACCGCGGCTGCTGCTCGTCGAGGAGGTGGACGGTGCCGCAGCCCGCCGGCTGGAGGACCTGGTGGCCCGCAGGCTCGCGGGCGTACCAGTCCAGCACCTGACGGGCGAGGCGCATTTCCGAACCGTGACGGTGGCCGTCGGCCCCGGCGTCTTCATCCCGCGGCCGGAGACCGAGGTCATGACCGGGTGGGCCGTCGACCGGCTCCGGGAACTGCAGGCCGAAGGCGCGGCCGAACCGGTGGTCGTCGAACTCTGTGCGGGATCCGGGGCTATCTCGCTCGCAGTCGCCACCGAGTTCCCCGCGGCACGCCTCCACTGCGTGGAGCTCTCGGAGGACGCGTGGCCCTGGCTGGAACGCAATCTCGCGCGAACCGGCGTCGACGCCCGGCCCGGCGACATGGCTGACGCCTTCGCCGACCTCGACGGCGGGGTCGACCTCGTCATCGCCAACCCGCCCTACATCCCGCTGGAGAGCTACCCGGATGTGCCCGTGGAGGTCCGCGACTACGACCCCGCCCTCGCGTTGTTCTCCGGGCAGGACGGGCTGGACGCCCTGCGGGTCGTGGCCGACGTGGCGGCGCGGCTCCTGCGCCCTGGAGGCTGGGTCTGCGCCGAGCATGCCGACGTGCAGGGGGAGTCGGCGCCCGGAATCTTCGTGCGCCACGGCGGATTCCGGTGGATCGCAGACCATCGGGACCTCACAGGACGGCCGCGGTTCGTGGTCGCGCAGCGTGCTGGCAGGATGGATCCGTGAATTACCGGGTCTTCGACGTCCTCACTGACCCCGACACGGCCCTCGCCGCAGCCGTGGACGCCGTGCGCGCCGGCTCGGTGGTCGTACTGCCCACCGACACCGTCTACGGGGTCGGCGCGGACGCGACGTCCCCTCCAGCGGTTCAGAGGCTGCTG
>CAZZGU010000053.1:0-13026 GCA_964653755.1 uncultured Nigerium sp.
CCAGGACTCCACCACCTGATCGGCGAGGCCGACGCATCGTGTCCACAACCGCACCCGTCACGAGACGGTGAGTGTGGTGGTGAGGTCGCTCCTGGAACTGCCTCCGATCCAGAGATCGAGGGTGGTGGCGTCCTGCACCCAGTCCCGGGTGACCGCGCTCCAGTAGCGGAGCTCGTCGGGGCCGAGTGTGAAGGTCAGGGTGCGGGTCTCGCGTGGGGCGAGGCTGACGCGCTGGAAGCCCTTCAGTTCCCGCACGGGCCGGGTGGACGTGCCGTACCGCTGGTGGATGTACAACTGCGCGACCTCCTCCGCTGCCCGGTCGGACGAGTTGGTGACGTCGACGCTCACCGAGGCTGCCTCCCCGACGGGGACGGTGTCGCGGTCCACACGCAGGTTCGTGTACACGAACGTCGCATACGACAGGCCGTGGCCGAACGGGTAGAGCGGGGTGGACTCCTCCTCCCAGTAGCGCTTGTCCTGGTGCTCGGGCTGGAAGGTGCGGTAGTGGTTGTAGACCATCGGCACCTGGCCCACGTGCCGGGGCCACGTGAACGGCAGCCGGCCGGCGGGGCTGACGTCGCCGACCAGGGCGGACGCCACGGCCTCGCCACCGCGGGTGCCCGGGTACCAGACCTGCAGGATGGCGGGGACGTGGGCGTCCGCCCAGCGCAGGTCCAGAGGCCGGCCGGACATGACGACCAGCACGACGGGAGTGCCGGTGGCGACGATCCGCTGCAGTTGCTCGAGCTGGCGGCCGGGCAGGTCGAGGGTGCCGGAGGAGGCGTTCTCGCCGATCTGGTTCTGGCGCTGGCCGGCGACCACGATCGCCACATCCGAACGGGCAGCCAGCTCGACCGCCGCGGCGATCGCACGGTCATCGTCGTAGTCGTCCGGCGTGTTGGTCACCAGCGAGTCCATCCGGTCGAACATCGACGGGAACGACCGCGCCGGCACCGAGGCGCCGTCCGCATACCCGACCCGGACGCGCTCGCCGAGGCGGGCCTGCAGCCCCTCCAGGATGGTGACGGTCTCGGTATTGTCCTGGTCGAACACCCACGGCCCGACGGTGTCGCGCCTGCTGGCGGCGAGTTGGCCGATCACGGCCACGGAGCCGAGGGCGTCCGGGGCCAGCGGGAGCACGGGGTCCGACGACCCGACGGGGTCGTTCTTGAGCAGGACGAAGCTCCTCTCGGCGGCGGCGCGCGCGAGGTCGCGGTGGCCGGGCTCACGCAGTGTGGTCTCGGAGGATTCCTCGTCGGCCCACGGGTTCTCGAATAGGCCGAGCCGGAACTTCACGGCAAGAACCCGGCGGACGGCCTCGTCGACCGCCTCGGCAGAGACCAGGCCCTGTTCGACGGCCTGCGGGAGGCGGCTGTAGGCGGGGTCGACCATGCTCATCTCCATGTCCAGCCCGGCGTCGATGGCCCGCGCGGCGGCGTCCGTCAGGTCTCGGGCGAAGTGCTGGGTTTCCAGGGACCGGACCGCGTTGGCGTCCGAGACCACGAAGCCGTCGAAACCGAACTCCGTGCGCAGGACGTCGGTGAGCAGCCACCGGTTGGCGGAGGCGGGCACACCGTTGAGGTCCATGTACGCGCCCATGATGTTGGCGGCGCCCGCGTCGACTGCGGCCTTGAACGGCGGCAGGTAGAGGTTCCACAGTTCGCTGTCGGAGATGTCGGCGTCGTCGTAGTCCCGGCCGCCCAACGCAGCGCCGTAGCCGGCCAGGTGCTTGGGCCCGGCCAGGATGTTGTCGGGGCCCAGATCACCCTGGAAGCCTCGGACCTGCGCAGCGGCCATCGCGCCACCCAGCACCGGGTCCTCGCCGGCGCCTTCGACGATCCGACCCCAGCGGGGGTCACGGGCGATGTCGACCATCGGGGCGAACGCCCAGTGGATGCCCGCGGCGCGCGCCTCGCGGGCGGCGACCTGCTGACCGGCCTCGACGCCCGCCGGATCCCACGACGCGGCCTGCGCGATCGGGACGGGGAAGATCGTGCGGAACCCGTGGATGACGTCGAATCCGAACAGCAGCGGGATTCCGTGCCGGTTGCCCTCGATCGCGAGCCGCTGCAGGCGGTTCGCGGAGGCGGCGTCCTTGACGAACAGCAACGAGCCGACCGCTCCCCGGGCGAGCGCGGCCTCGACCAGCTTGGGCTGCTCGCGGAACATGTCCGCGTCCAGTGGCAGGGCATCGGCACTCGTGTCGTGTTCCCCCGCTTCCGGCGCGAACGCGCCGAAGTAGAAGTACTGGCTCACCTGGCCGACCTTCTCCTCGATCGTGAGCCGGGCAAGCAGGTCCGCAACCCGCTCCCCGATCGGGAGCGAAGGGTCGCGGTAGGGCGGGTCGGTCGCAGGGCGGACGCCGGCGACCCACTCGACCCACGCCGCTACGCCCTCCCCCGTGCGCGCGGACAACTCAAACGTCGTCACCGTCGGGTTGACCTGGCGCAGGTTGCGCAGGAACAGCTCGAGGTCGAAGTCGAGGTGGGGGGCGAGGTCCATCTTGTTGATCACCACCGCCTCCACCGACCGGAACATGACCGGGTACTTCAGCGGCTTGTCCTCGCCCTCGGTGATCGAGAACACCATCGCCTTGTGGTGCTCGCCGACGTCGAACTCGGCCGGGCACACCAGGTTGCCCACGTTCTCGATGAGGACGACGTCGAGCTCGCCCAGGTCGAGGCCGGCCAGCGCGCGGGCGACCATGGGCGCGTCGAGGTGACACTCGCCGCCGAACCCGGCGCCGGTGTTGAGCAGCGACACCTGCGCCCCCAGCCCGGCCAGGCGTTCGGCGTCCAGCGGGGTCTCGATGTCGCCCTCGATCACCCCGACGCGGAGCCGGCCCTGGAGGGCAGCAAGCGTCCGCTGCAGGAGCTCGGTCTTGCCCGCGCCCGGCGAGCTCATCAGGTTGATCGCCCGGACGCCGGCGGCGTCGAACGCCGCCCGGTTGTGAGCGGCGAGGTGGTCGTTCTCGGCGAAGATGTCCTCGAGGATCTCGACGCGCTGGCGTGACGTGCCGTAGCCGGAGTGGTCCCCGATCAGCGCCGGGTCGACGTGGGAGTGGTCGTGCTCGTGCTCGTGCGTGTGGGAGTGGTCGTGCGGGTACTGGTGGTCGTGGTCCTCGGTGCCGTCGTGGCGGTGGAAGCGTCCCATGGTCATCCTTCCCGGGTCGGTCGTGCGGGCGCCGCGGCGTCCGCCGGGTCGTCGACATCGATCGCGGTGACGCGGAACTCCTCGCCCCGCACGACGCGCGTGGCGCGCGACCCGCAGGGCCGGCACGCGAAGCTCAGGTCGCCGGTGAGCATGGTCTCGGCGTGGCAGTCCGCGCAGCGGACGACCGCGGGGACGGGGGTGACCACCAGCCGGGCCGGCGCCAGGGGCGTCCGGTTCACGGTCGCCGACCAGGCGTGCTCCAGCGCCTCGGGCACCACCTGCCGCAGGTGCCCCACCTCGAGGTGGACGGCCGCCACACGGCGTCCGGCGGCGGCGCGCGTCACGATGCGCGCGATCTGCTGCGACAGCGCCAGTTCGTGCATGCGTCCCCTCGGTCCCGCCGGCACAGCGACGCCGGCGCCCTCCCGAGCGGAGGTTACAGTACGCGCGTGACGATCCGGCGGGGGTATCTGCTGCGCGGCGTGGTGCAGGGAGTGGGGTTCCGCCCCCACGTGGCCGTCGTCGCCGCCCGCCACCCCGTGACCGGCTTCGTCGGCAACGACGACCTGCAGGTGTTCGTCGAGGCGCAGGGGGAGGCTGCCGCCATCGACGCCTTCGTCGCCGACCTTCTCGCGACGCTTCCGCCGCTGGCGCGGGTGATCTCGACGTCGGTCGCCGAGGTCCCCGTGGTCGCGGGCGAGGCCGGCTTCCTGATCGTCCCCAGCCGCCATCTGCCCGGCGCCCGGACGCTCATCCCGCCCGACGTCGCCACCTGCGCCGACTGCCTGGCGGACATGGCCGACCCTGCCAATCGCCGCCACCGCTACGCGTTCACCACGTGCACCAACTGCGGACCCCGCCTGTCGATCATCGAGGACCTCCCTTACGACCGCCCCGCGACGACCATGCGGGCGTTCGCGATGTGCCCGGCCTGCCGCGTCGAGTACACCGACCCGGCCGACCGCCGCTACCACGCCCAGCCGATCAGCTGTTTCGACTGCGGGCCGCGGCTGTGGTTGGCCCCAGCCGACGATCCCGGCCGGGGTCCGGACGCCGCCCTCGACCGCCGCGCCGCCCAGGAGGCCGCCCTCGCCGACGCCGAGGCCCGCCTGCGGGCCGGGCAGGTGCTCGCGGTCAAGGGGCTGGGCGGTTTCCACCTGATGTGCGACGCCCGCAACCCGGACGCCGTCGCGCGCCTGCGCGAGCGCAAGCGGCGGACGGGCAAGCCCTTCGCGGTCATGGTCGCCGACCTGGCCGCCGCCCGCCACCTAGCCGTGCTCACCGACGCCCAGGCAGACCTGCTGGAGTCCCCGGCCCGCCCGATCGTGATCGCACCGCAGGCGTCCGGCTACGACCTCGCCGACGCCGTCGGCCCCGGACTCGACACCGTCGGCGTCCTGCTGCCCTACGCCCCGCTGCACTGGCTGCTGCTGGGGTCCGGCCTGGCGCTCGTCGCGACCTCGGGCAACCTCTCGGAGGAGCCGCTCTGCTTCACCAACGCGGACGCCGCCGCGCGGCTGGCCGGGCTCGCCGACGCGCTGCTGCTGCACGACCGGGACATCCACGTGCCGGTCGAGGACTCCGTTTTCGTCGCGGGCGCGGCCCTGCCCGGGACGCCGTCGGTCACGGTCCCCTCCCGTCGCTCGCGGGGGTACGCGCCCCTGCCGGTGGTGCTGCCGAGCAGTGGGCCGGTTGTGCTGCCGAGCAATGGGCCGGTCGTGCTCGCGGTCGGCGGGGAGCTGAAGAACACGTTCGCGGTGGCCACCGGCGACCTCGCGTTCGTCTCGGCCCACCTCGGCGACATGGGGTCGCTGGCCGCGCAGCAGGCCTTCGAGGCGTCCGTCGCCCAGGTGACGGGCCTCCTGCGCGTCCGGCCGGACGTCGTGGTGTGCGACCTCCACCCCGGCTATGCGACCACGGCGTGGGCCGAGCGGTACGCCGACGCCCACCCCGACGTCGAGCTCGTCGCGGCGCAGCACCACCACGCGCACGCGCTCTCGTTGCTGGTCGAGCACGGCGTCACCGGACCCGCCGTCGTGGCCACCCTCGACGGCACCGGCTACGGAACCGACGGCACCATTTGGGGCGGTGAGGTGCTGCGGATCGACCCGCCCGGAACCACCCCCGGTTGGGAGCGCGTCTGGCACCTCCCGACGTTCGGACTGGTCGGCGGAGACCGCGCGATCCGGCACCCGTGGCGCACGGCGCTCGGGCTCGCCCGCGCGTGGGGCCTCGCCCTGCCCCGGACCGCGCTGGCGGCGGCTCCGGCGTCCGAGCGGCGGCTGGTGGAGTCGCAGTTGGCGTCGGGGTTCGGGGTGGTGGCCACCTCCTCACTGGGACGCCTCTTCGACGCCGCCTCCGCGCTGCTCGGTGTGTGCGAGGAGGCGTCCTACGAGGCGCAGGCGGCCCTGGAACTCCAGGCCGCGGCCACGGCGTGGGCGACGGCCCACGAGCCGCCGGGGGTGCGGGCTGGCTTCCCGGATCTGCCCGGCCTTGTCACCGAGCTGTTCGGTGCCGCAGGCGTGGGCGAGCGGGCGTGGCGGTTCCACATCGGCCTGGCGGAGGTGTTCGCGGGCGTCCTGGCCACCGAGGCCGCCCGCGCCGCCACGACGACCGTCGGGGTCACCGGCGGCGTCGCACTGAACACCCTGTTCACGGGTCACCTCGTGCGCCGGTTGGAGGCGCGCGGGCTGACCGTCCTCACCCACCGCACCGTGCCGCCCAACGACGGCGGGCTCAGCCTCGGTCAGGCCTGGGCCGGACGCCTCGCGGGGGTGAGACACATCCGTTCTCCGCGTCACGGCCAGCCTGAGCGTAGCCGCCCGTGACGCCCGTCACGGGCCTTCGCCCCTTCAGGGCGAGACTCCCCACGCGGGACCGTCCCACCCGGCCCGTCCTCCTCAGCAGATCCGCGGCAGCGGGTCGCCGACGAGCATGTCGACCATCCGGGTGCCGCCGAAGGAGGTGACCATCACCACGGACGCCGCCGGCTCGGCGACGATCCGGCCGACGACGCCGGCCTCCTCCCCGCCCGGGAGCGACTTCAGGGCCGCGACGGCGGCGTCCGCCTCGTCGGCAGGGACGACGGCCACGAACGTTCCCTCGTTGGCGACGTAGAGGGGGTCGATGCCGAGGAGGTCGCAGGCGCCGCGGGTCATGGGGTGGACGCGGACGCGCTCCTCCTCGACCACGACCCCGAGCCCGGTGGCGCCCGCCAGCTCGTTCAGGACGGTGCCGAGGCCGCCGCGGGTGGCGTCGCGCATCCAGCGCACGCCGGGGGCCGCGGCGAGGAGCGCCTCGACCAGGCCGTTCACGGCGCGGGTGTCGCTGCTGATCGGCGCGTCGATGGCGAGGTCGCCGCGCGCCATCATGACGGCCATGCCGTGGTCGGCGATCGCTCCGGAGACCACGAGCCGGTCCCCGCGCCGGACCTCCGCGGGCCCGAGCGTGCGCCCGGCCGGGACGATCCCGACGCCGGCGGTGGTCACGTAGAGCCGGTGCGCCGCCCCGCGCGGGACCACCTTGGTGTCGCCGGTGACGATCCGGACGCCGGCCGTCTGCGCCGCGGCGCGCATCGCGTCGACGACCCGCCGCAGCACGGCGATCTCGAGGCCCTCCTCCAGCACGAAGGCCGCGGACAGCACCTTCGGGACCGCCCCCATCACGGCCAGGTCGTTGACGGTCCCGTTGACGGCGAGATCGCCGATCGAACCGCCGGGGAACTCCAGGGGGTCCACGACGTAGGAGTCCGTCGAGAACGCCAGCCGTCCGCCGGCGCAGTCGTCGCCGGAACCGGCATCTGCGAACTCGGCCAGCCCGATGACCGCCGCGTCGGCCATCTCGGCCAGCACGTCGTTGCCGTAGCCGGCGAGGAACACCTGGTCGACGAGGGTGGCCGAGGACTTGCCGCCGGCGCCGTGGGCGAGCGTCACGTGGTCCTCGGTGAGGCGCGGACGCCGTGCGCGCACGTGGGCGATCCCCTCGTTGACGCGACCCTCGTCCTGGTTGAGCCGGTTCCTGGGTTCCACGGTCGCGATGATAGCCCCGGCCACCCGGGGTACGATCGGGCTGGCCGTCGCCGGAGGAGGGGTCGCATGTGCCTGGGGGTTCCTGCTGAGGTCGTCGCCATCCCGGATCCGGCGGTGCCGCGGGCGCGGGTCTCCATCGAGGGCGTGGAGCGCGTCATCTCGACCGACCTGCTGCTCGACGAGCCCATCGCCGTCGGGGACTGGGTGCTCGTCCACGTCGGGTTCGCGATGTCCCGCATCGACGCCGAGGAGGCCGCCCTCACCCTCGACCAGATCAAGCGCCTGGGCACCTTCGAGGACGAACTCGACTCGTTCGCCAGTACGGCGGAGGCGTGAAGGCGGAGTCGTGAAGGCGGAGTCGTGAAGTACGTCGACGAGTTCCGGGACCCGGCCGCGGCCCGCGCCCTCCTGCGCCGCATCGACGACCAGGCCGGACGCCTCGGCCGTCCGCTGGCCGTCATGGAGGTCTGCGGCGGCCACACCCACACGATCTACCGCCACGGCCTGGAGCACCTGCTGCCCGACGGCATCGAGCTGATCCACGGGCCGGGGTGCCCGGTGTGCGTGATCCCGATGGGGCGCGTCGACGACGCGCTGTGGCTGGCCCGGCAGCCGGGCGTGATCCTCACCACGTTCGGCGACATGATGCGCGTGCCCGGGTCGCGGGAGTCCCTGCTGGATGCGCGGGCGACCGGGGCGGACGTCCGCTTCGTGTACTCCCCGCTGGACGCCCTCGCCGTCGCCCGCGCCAACCCG
Source organism: uncultured Nigerium sp. (assembly GCA_964653755.1). Lineage (GTDB taxonomy): Bacteria > Actinomycetota > Actinomycetes > Propionibacteriales > Propionibacteriaceae > Propioniciclava. The sequence continues at coordinate 7,938 of CAZZGU010000053.1, forward strand.
GACCGCGAGGTGGTGTTCTTCGCCGTCGGCTTCGAGACCACCGCCCCCTCGACAGCCGTCACCCTGGAGCGGGCCCGAGCCGAGGGCGTGCCGAACTTCAGCGTCTTCAGCAACCACGTGACGATCGAGCCGCCGCTGCGCGCGATCGTGAACGGCGGCCAGACCCGCGTGGACGCGTTCATCGGTCCCGGGCACGTGGCGACGGTCGTGGGCACGCGGGCGTTCGAGTTCCTGCCGCGGGAGTTCAACCTCCCGGTCGTGGTGACGGGCTTCGAGCCCCTCGACATCCTCCAGGCCGTGGCGATGCTCCTGGACCAGTTCACCTCCGGGCGGGTGGCCCGCGGCGAGGCGTCCGTGGACAACCAGTACGCCCGGGTCGTGCGTCCGGAGGGCAACCGCGCCGCGCTCGCGCTGCTGGACCGCGTGTTCGCCCTGCGGGAGACCTTCGAGTGGCGGGGCCTGGGCTGGATCGAGCGCTCCGGCCTCGGCGTGTCGGACGCCTACGCGGCCTGGGACGCCGAGCGGAAGTTCGCCGTCCCCGGGGTGAGGGTGCCGGACCCGCCCGCGTGCGAGTGCGGCTCAGTGCTCACCGGGCGGATCAAGCCCTGGCAGTGCCGGGTCTTCGGCACCGCCTGCACCCCGACGACGCCCATCGGCACCTGCATGGTGTCGCCGGAGGGCGCCTGCGCGGCGTACTACAACTTCGGCCGCATCGACCGCGCCACCGCCCGGGCCATCGTCATCGAGGACTGAGCCCCGGCGCGGGTGCCACCGGCACGTGGCGCGCGCAGGCTGGGGCCGGAGACGGTCGTGACGAGCTCGAGCTGCCCGGGGTTGCACCGGGCCATCGTAGGGCCCGGGGGCGTCAGCGCCCGCGCGGGCTGCCGCGTCCGCGGAGGAACGACCATCGCCGACGCCCGGCCCTGCGGCGCATGCGCTGCCGGGCGCGACGGCGTTCGCGGATGACGATCCACAGCAGGATGACCAGGCCGGCGACCGCGCCCGCGATGAGCCACCACATCCAGGGTTCAATCTTGAACGGGGACACCTCGGCGGCCTCGGCGGCCTCGGCGACCTCGGGCGTGTACGGCACCCGCTCCCCACGCACCAGGAGCCGGTGCGTGTTGACCGCGTACGGCGTGCAGGTGAACAGGGTCAGGTAGTCGTGGCCCTCGATCGTGGTCAGGTCGCTGATCTCGTTGGGCAGGATGACCTTGATCTGGTCGACGCGGTAGGCAAGGGTCTCGCCGAGGACCTCGATGAACATGAGGTCCCCCTCCTTCACGTCGACCAGGTGGTCGAAGAGGGTCGCGCTGGCCATGCCGGTGTGGCTGGTGAGCACCGAGTGCGTGCCGGTGCCGCCGACGGGCAGTGAGGTTCCGTAGAGGTGCCCCACTCGATGGGGTACCGCTTCCAGCACTGATCCGGACGCGCGACGAGTTCATCGGGACGGGCACGCTAGGGTGCGACCCGACACCCCGCCGCTGCGAGCACTGGAGAACGTGCGATGGACAACCCCACCTGGCTCACCCTGCTCCCTCCCCTGATCGCGATCGTGCTGGTCGTCCTGACGAAGAAGGTCGTCCTCAGTCTGGGCGTGGGCGTCCTCGCGGCGGCGGCGATCCTGGCCGCGCTCAACCCGCTGGAGACGTTGCGGCTCGTCGGGGTGGCGTTCGGTCAGATCTTCTGGTCCGAGGGGGCGCTCAACGCCTACTACGTCAACATCCTCGTGTTCATCCTGGCGCTCGGGGTGATCACGTCGCTGGTGATGATGGCGGGCGGGAGCCAGGCCTTCTCGGAGTGGGCGATCACCCGGATCAGGAGCCGCAGGGGCGCGCAGGTGCTGGGCGCGGGTCTCGGCATCGCGATCTTCATCGACGACTACTTCAACGCCCTGGCCGTGGGGCAGGTGACCCGTCCCGTGACGGACCGCCACCAGGTCTCCCGGGCCAAGCTCGCCTACCTGATCGACTCCACGTCGGCGCCGGTGTCGGTGCTCGCGCCGTTCTCGAGCTGGGGCGCCTCCATCATCGGGATCCTCGCGCCCATCGTGGCGGCGTCCGCCCTGACCATCAGCGAGGTCGAGGCGTTCATCGGCGCCGCGGTGACCAACTACTACGCCATCGCCGCGATCCTCACCGTGCTCGTGATCGTCACCCTGGGGGTGGACTTCGGGCCCATGCGCGCCGAGGAGCGCCGCGCCATCGACCACGGCCACACCTACGACCCCGACCTCGCGATCCCCGGCGAGCTGTCGGCGGACCTGCCGGTCCACGAGCCGGGCGCCAAGCGGTCGCTGATCATCCCGTTCCTGGCCCTCGTCGCGGGCGTCCTCGGCGGGATCGCCTGGACCGGCTACAGCTCGGGAGGCAGCTGGGCGCCCCTGGACGTCCTGGCCAACACCGACGTCACCCAGGCGCTCCTCTACGGTGGCGCGCTCGGCCTGGGCACCGCCCTGTACTACTACGCGCGCTACACCGGAGCGAACCCCAGGTTCAGCCTGAAGACCCTGGGGCGGGGCATCGTCGAGGGCCTGAAGTCGATGCTGCCGGCCGTGTACATCCTGCTGCTGGCCTGGGCCCTGGGCTCGCTGATCTCGCAGTTGGGCACCGGCGCCTACCTGGGCGGACTCGTCGAGGCGGCCGACGTCACCGCCGCGTGGCTCGTCCCGGTCATGTTCGTCATGGCGGGCCTGATGGCCTTCGCCACCGGCACCTCGTGGGGCTCGTTCGGGATCCTGCTGCCGATCGCCGGGGACATCATGAACACGATCGGCGACACCGAGCACCTGGTCCCGGCGCTCGGGGCCGTCCTCGCCGGCGCCGTCTTCGGCGACCACTGCTCGCCCATCTCCGACACCACGATCCTCTCCTCGACCGGGGCCGGCTGCAACGTCATCACCCACGTCGTCACCCAGCTCCCCTACGCCCTCGTCGGCGCCGCCGCCGCGCTCGCGGGCTACGTCGCGCTCGCCCTCTCGGGCAGCTCCGTCATCGGACTCGTGGTCGTCGTGGTCGTCCTGGTCGCCCTGTTGCTGGGACTGCGCGCCGCCTTCCCGGCGCTGGAGGCGTCAGAGGCGGCGGTCCCGGACGCCGTGGGCTGAGGGCCTGCCCTTTCCCGAGCGGGAGCCAGGAGTCATACTGATGTGAAAGGGGGCGGCCGATGCGTTGGGCGAGGAAGACGAGCACTCCCGGCCGGGACGCGTCGCTGCGTCCTGCCTCCGGGAACCGCATTGCGGCGCTGGCCGTCGGCCTGATCGTGCTCGTCACCGGACCGCTGTACTATCGGGCGGTTTTTCCCCAGTCGGTCCTCGCAACCCCGGCCGCCTCGGCGGTGGCCGTCGAATCCACACCGTCGCCGGAGCAACCCATCCTCCTCGCCGGGGTGGACTGGCTGCCGCCGGCGACGCCCACCGAACAGGCCGCGGCGGTGGCCAGCGTCGTCGTCGTGACACCGACGCCCACGGAGACCAGTCGGCTGTTCGGTTACCTCGCCACGACGTGCGCCGGCCAGGGCCGCCTCAGCGGTACCGAGATCGCCCGCCTCGCGCGGGCGGCCGGCTTCCCGGACGCGCACCTCGCCATCGCCGTCGCGGTGGCGATGGCCGAGAGCGCCGGTTACCCGAACGCCACCCACCTCAACACCAACGGCAGCACCGACTTCGGGGTGTGGCAGATCAACACCGTCCACAGCGCCCTGTTGGCCGGGGGCGTCTGGTGCGTCCCCGCCCAGAATGCCGCCATGGCGCACAGCGTCTGGACGACCGCGGGCGGCTCCTGGACGCCGTGGACGACCTACAACTCCGGCTCCTATCTCACCCACCTCGCGGTCGCGAACCAGGCCGCCCAGGCGTTGGGCGCGCCCGCAGCCCCTGCCCCCACGGTGACCCCGACCGGGACGCCCACGGTCGACGCTGGTGCCGTGCCCGGTGGGATCGCACCACCCGCCGAGGTTGCTCCACCCGCGGCCGTCGAGACCGGCAGTGCGCCGGTCGAGACCCCGCCGCCGGCGGTCGAGACGCCGCCCGCCAGCGAGACCACTCCACCCGCGACAACCACGGCTCCCACCAGCGCCCCACCCACCAGCACGGCGCCCACCAGCACGGCGCCCGTCGCCACAAGTCCGGCCACCACGACACCGACGACGGCACCTGCCGCCACGAGTGCGGCCGCGGCCGTGACAAAGCCCCCGTCGACGTCAGCGACATCGGCAGCGCCCGTGGAGGTCACGGCTCCCGTGGTCGAGACCATCGTCGCGGAACCGGCCCAGTCTGCGACCGAGTCTGCGACCGAGTCCGCGGCCGGGTAAGCGCGTCCGGGGGGCTACTCCCACTCGATGGTGCCCGGGGGCTTGGGCGTGGTGTCGTACATGACCCGGTTCACGCCCTCGACCTCGGCCGTGATGCGCAGGGTGATGCGCCGCAGGAGGTCGTGGGGAAGTTCCGCCACGTCGGCGGTCATCGCGTCGGTGCTGTGGATGGCCCGCAGCACGATGGCCTCGCCGTAGGTTCGGCGTCCGTCCACCACGCCTGTCGAACGGACGCCGGGGAAGACCGTGAAGTACTGCCAGATCTGGCCCTCGAGCCCGGCGCGCGCGATCTCCTCCCGGAAGATCGCGTCGGACTCGCGCACCATCCGCACCCGCTCGGGCGTGATCGCCCCGACGACGCGGACGCCGAGCCCCGGCCCGGGGAACGGCTGCCGCCACACCAGCTCGTGCGGGAGCCCGAGGGCCTCACCCACCACGCGCACCTCGTCCTTGAACAGGTACCGGACGGGCTCGACGAGCTCGAAGTCCATGTCCTCGGGCAGGCCGCCGACGTTGTGGTGGGACTTCACCACGCCCTTGTCGGAGTTGCTCTCGACGATGTCGGGGTAGATGGTGCCCTGCACGAGGAAGTCCGTCTCGCCCAGCTTGCGGGCCTCCTCCTCGAAGACGCGGATGAACTCCTCGCCGATGATCATGCGCTTCGCCTCGGGGTCCTCGACGTCCGCGAGCCGACCGTAGAACCGGTCGGCGGCGTCCACGCTGATGAGGGCCATGCCGAAGTGGCGACCGAACAACTCGTCGACCATCTCGGGCTCGCCCT
>CAZZGU010000054.1:0-7961 GCA_964653755.1 uncultured Nigerium sp.
AGCCGAGCGCAGGAGTACCCCCGCCGATCTGGCCGGGGGAGGAGAGAGGAGCGCACCAATGAAGTGTCCCGAATGCGGTCATGAGCTGCCTGCGACGGTCAACTTCTGCTCGAACTGCGGCGCCAACCTGAAGAACGTGACCGCCGACACGACGCGGGTGATCCCTGCGGCCCTGGTCGAGGAGCCGCCCGTCGCCACGGAACTCACCGACTCCCAGCTGGCCGTGCTGCAGAACGTGCCCCGGGGCACGGGGGTGATGCTCGTCGTCCGCGGACCGAACCAGGGCAGCAAGTTCGTGATCGACCGGGACGGTGTGACCGCAGGCCGCCACACCCAGTCCGACATCTTCCTGGACGACGTGACGGTGTCGCGCCATCACGCGCGCCTCACGCGCCGGGGAGGCCACGTGTGGCTCACCGACCTCAACAGCCTGAACGGGACGTACGTCAACCGGACGCTGATCGACGGCGAGGTGGCCCTCCGCAACGGTGACGAGGTCCAGATCGGCAAGTTCCGGCTCGTCTACCTGGTGGACAGCGCCGGGCGGGACTAGATGGCTGCTGACCGACGGAGCATCGGGCAGGTCCTCAAGCTCCTGCTGCAGGACTTCCCGGACGTCTCGATCTCGAAGATCCGCTTCCTCGAGAGCGAGGGGCTGATCTCGCCCGAACGCGCTCCGTCGGGCTACCGGCGGTATTCAGCGGACGACATCAAACGGCTGCGGTACATCCTCGACGTCCAGAAGAACCACTACCTACCGCTCAAGGTGATCCGGGAGAACCTCGAGCGGATGGACGCGGGCGAGGAGCCACCGAGCCCCGAGGCGCCCCAGCCGGCGCCCGCCGCGAACCCCGCGCCCCTGACCGCGCCCCTGACCGCGCCCTTGCCAGGCCCTGCGGCGCTGTCGCCGAAGAACCCGATCCACATCACGCGGCGCGAGTTGCTCCGACTTTCCGGGCTCAGCGATCAGGCGCTCGCCGAACTCGAACGCCACGCCCTGGTCGTGCCCCGCCGGGGCACCGTCTATTACGGACGCGACGCGCTCACCGTCGCGGTGGTCGCACGCAAGCTGTCCGCCTACGGCATGGACGCCCGCCACCTGCGGGCCGTTAAGCAGGCCGCAGACCGGGAGGCCGGCCTCGTCGAGCAGGCCGTCAGCACCCATGCGCGTCGGCCGAACGCGTCTCGACAGGCGTTGCAGGACGTGATGCAGTTGGTGATGCACGCGCACGCGGCGCTGCTGCGCTCCTCGATCACACCCCGGGGGTGATGACGTGATCCCGATGGTGTTCAGCGAGGTGCGCGTCACGAGCGCCTCCGACACCCCTGTGCTCCTGCTCCAGGAGGCGGAGGGCACCCGTGTCCTCCCGGTGTGGATCAGTGCATCGGCCGGCCATGCGATCCTGTCCGCGCTGGAGCCGTCCGAACCCGGCCACCCCACCACCCACGACCTCATGCTCGAGACGTTGTCCGCGCTGGACGTGGTGGTCGAGTCGTTCCGCATCGAGGGTGTCGACGAGGGCGTCTACCAGGGTTCGTTGCTCGTGAACGGCACCGCCGTCTCGTGCCGGGTGTCGGACGGTGTTGCGCTCGCGCTCCGCTGTGGCGCAGCGATCCTGGCCACCCCGGAGGTGATCTCCGAAGCAGCGGTCGACCTCGGCGACGCGAACGGGCTCCCTGAGGCGGACGACGTCGCCTTCGAGCAGTTCCGCGAGTTCCTCGACAGCATCAGCGCGGACGACTTCGATGAACCCTGACCCTCTCCTTCAGGGTTGGACGGCGGGTTCGCGGGGCGCGGCGTGTCGTTGATGAGGGGACCCGAGGGCGGCTACCGTCGGAGCACACAGGCCGGGAGAAGCCGTGAGTGGAGGATCCAGTGAACCAACAGCCCGAGGCGACGGTGCCGGTGCCGGTCGAAACGCAGGAGGCCCTCTTCGAGGGTGACTTCTCGCCGCTCCCCGAGGACCTCGGCTTCCGTGGGCCGGTCGCCTGCTCGGCTGCCGGCATCACGTACCGGCAACTCGACTACTGGGCGCGCACCGGGCTGGTCGTACCCGAGATCCGCCCGGCCGGGGGCTCGGGGACCCAGCGCCTCTACGGGTTCCGCGACATCCTCCTGCTCAAGGTCGTCAAGCGCCTTCTCGACGCCGGGATCTCCCTGCAACAGATCCGCATCGCGGTCGACCACCTGCGTTCCCGTGGCGTCCGGGACCTCAGCGGCATCACCCTGATGAGCGACGGGGTGTCGGTGTACGAGGCTGTCTCCAACGAGGAGATCATCGACCTGGTGCACGGGGGGCAGGGCATCTTCGCGATCGCGCTCGGCCGGGTCTGGCACGACCTGGAGGGCAGCCTGCTCACCCTCCCCACCGAGCGCGTGGCCGCCGAGGAACCCGCTGCGCGCGCGTCCGACGAACTGTCCCTGCGGCGTCAGGCCCGCACCGCGGGATGACCCCGGGCGGCGCTGCCGCCTCCCCTCACGCGGGCCGCTAGATTGCCGTCATGCAATCGTTCATCCCGCGACACCTCGGCCCCGACTCCCGCGATCGTGACCGGATGCTGGCCCAACTCGGCTACCCCTCCCTCGACGCACTGACCGAGGCGGCGGTGCCCGCCGAGATTCTCGTCCGCGCCCCCCTTGATCTCCCCGAAGCCGTCGACGAGGCGTCGATCCAGGCAGAACTGACACGCCTGGCGTCCGCCAATCATCCCGGGCGCGCGATGATCGGCCTCGGCTATCACGGGACGATCACCCCGCCGGTGATACGCCGCCTGGTGCTGGAGAACCCCGGCTGGTACACCGCCTACACGCCGTACCAGCCGGAGATCAGCCAGGGGCGCCTTGAGGTCCTGCTCACCTTCCAGACGATGGTGGCCGACCTCACCGGGCTGCCCGCCTCGGGCGCCAGCCTCCTCGACGAGGCCACCGCGGTGGCGGAGGCCGTGGCCCTCGCGCGGCGTCAGGTGCGCAAGGGGTCGGTGATCCTGCTCGACGCCCACCTGCTGCCCCAGTCGATCGAGGTCGTCCGGACGCGCGCGGAGGCGCTGGCTGTCGACGTCGTGATCACCGAGGACCTGGTCGAGGGGCTCCAGCGACACGACGCGTTCGCCGTCGTGCTCCAGACCCCTGGCACGGACGGCCAGGTCAGGCCGCTGGCCGACCTTCAGGCGATCGCCGCCAAGGCGCACGAGAACGGCGCCCTCGTCGTCGCGGCCGCCGACCTGCTCGCGCTCACCCTGCTCACTCCCCCCGGGGAGTGGGGGGCCGACATCGCGGTCGGCTCCACGCAGCGTTTCGGCGTGCCGCTGTTCTACGGGGGGCCGCACGCCGGGTACATCGCGGTGCGCGAGGGAATGGAGCGCCAACTGCCGGGCCGCATCGTCGGCCTCTCCCGGGACCGTCTCGGGACCCCCGCCCATCGGCTCGCGCTGCAGACCCGCGAGCAGCACATCCGGCGCGAGAAGGCGACCTCCAACATCTGCACCGCTCAGGTGCTGCTCGCGGTCGTCGCCGCGCTGTACGCCGTTTACCACGGCCCGGACGGGCTGCGTGCGATCGCCGCGTCCATCGCCGAGCGGACGCGCCGCCTCGCCGGGGCGCTCGTGGCGGGCGGCTACACCCCGCGCCACGACGCGTTCTTCGACACCCTGACCGTCGACGTGGCGGGCGGCGCTGCGGCCGTGGTCGCGGCGGCCCGGGCGGGCGGCGTCCATCTGAGGCTCCTCCACGACGACGCAGTGGGCGTCAGTGTGGGAGAGGACGCCACCGACGCCGACCTGGCCGCCGTGGCGGCCGCGTTCGGGGTCTCGTGGGGCCCGGACGCCGCCCCGTGGGGTGGGCTCGGGCAGCCCGAACGCACGTCGTCCTTCCTCAGCCATCCGGTGTTCCATGCGTACCGGAGCGAGACTGCTCTCATGCGGTACCTCCGCATGTTGGCCGACCGGGACTTCGCACTCGACCGCGGCATGATCCCGCTGGGCTCGTGCACGATGAAGCTCAACCCCGCCGCCGCGATGGAACCGATCAGCTACCCCGGCTTCGCGAACCTGCACCCCTTCGTCCCTGCGGCGGACGCCCGCGGCTACGCCGAGCTGATCGGACGCCTGGAGGACTGGCTCGCCGAGATCACCGGCTACGACCGCGTGAGCCTCCAGCCGAACGCGGGGAGTCAGGGGGAGTTCGCGGGCCTGATGGCGGTGCGCTCCTACCACCGGTCCCGGGGCGAGGGGCACCGCTCGGTCTGTCTCATCCCCGCCTCGGCACACGGCACGAACGCGGCGTCCGCCGCGATGGCCGGCATGAGCGTCGTGGTGGTGAAGACCGCCTCCGACGGCTCGATCGACTTCGCCGACCTCGAGGCCAAGGTGGCCCGGCACCGCGACGACCTCGCCGTCATCATGATCACCTACCCGTCCACCCACGGCGTCTACGAGTCCCGGGTGACCGAGCTGTGCGCGCTGGTGCACGAGGCGGGCGGGCAGGTCTACGTGGACGGAGCGAACCTCAACGCGCTCATGGGTCTGGCGCGGCCCGGCGCCTTCGGCGCCGACGTCAGCCACCTCAACCTGCACAAGACCTTTGCGATCCCGCACGGGGGCGGTGGGCCGGGCGTGGGCCCGGTCGCGGTGCGCGACCACCTGGCCCCGTACCTCCCGAACCACCCGATCGTGCAGGACGCCGGCCCGGTGACCTCCTACGGCCCGGTTGCGGCGGCGCCGTGGGGTTCGGCGGGGATCCTCCCGATCTCGTACGCGTTCATCGCGCTGCTGGGGGCATCGGGGTTGCGGCTCGCCTCCCAGACCGCCGTGCTCGGTGCCAATTACCTGGCCCGCCGGATCGGGGAGCACTTCCCGATCCTCTACGCCGGGGCGAACGGGCTGGTCGCCCACGAGTGCATCGTCGACCTGCGCCCGTTGACGAAGGTCACGGGGGTCACGGTCGACGACGTCGCCAAGCGCCTCATCGACTACGGCTTCCACGCCCCGACCATGAGCTTCCCGGTCGCCGGCACCCTGATGGTCGAGCCGACCGAGTCGGAGTCACTGGTCGAGCTCGACCGGTTCGCCGACGCAATGGCCGCGATCGCGGGGGAGGCCGCGCGAGTGGCGGCGGGGGAGTGGCCCGCCGACGACAATCCGCTCCACAACGCCCCGCACACCCTGGACGAGGTCACCGCCGAGGTCTGGGATCACCCCTACCCGCGCGCGCTTGCCGCGTTCCCGGCCGGGCGCCGGACGGGGCCCGTGTCGACCGGGGCGACGGACAAGTACTGGCCGCCCGTGGCCCGCATCGACGGGGCCTGGGGCGACCGGAACCTGGTGTGCACGTGCCCTCCGCTGGAGGACTACGCCTGAGCCCTCAGTGGGCGGTCGGTTCAGCCGGCAGGGGGGCCGGCTGGCCGATCGCGGCCAGCATCTCGCCGTACCAGTCGAGCGTGATGTCGAACGGCTTGCCGCCCTTGATCCGCGAGAACTCGATGGCGCGGAGCTCGTCGCCCGCCTCCTCGTCGTGTCCGATCACGCCGGACTCACCGCGCAGGGCGCAGTCGACGGCCAGGTCGGTCATCCGGCCGATGAGCTCGAGATCGAAGGTGTTGGAGGCCGCGGACCGGGCGTAGTACCCCGACTTCTGAATCAGCGTCTTCTCCGCGCCGAGCATCTCGGCGAACTGCTTGCCGAACCAGGCGCCGGGGTTGACCTTGTCGAGGCGGAGGTGCCCGAACGCGTCTCGCGGCACATCCTGGCCGGCGGCCTCCATCTCGGCGACGATCGACTCCACGCCGGCACCCTCGGAGATGAAGATGTTGACGCAGCCTACCTCGTCCATCACCGCGTGCAGGCGCTCGGCTTCGGCGTGGATGTCGATGACCGCCTCCGGCACGAAGACCGCATGGATGTCCCAGGCGCGGGAGTCGAGCCCGATTCCCGGCAGCCACTGCTGGGCAGTCAGCCACTCGCGGTACTTGCGGGCGGTGGCCGCGGTGAGCCAGCCGCAGTTGCGGCCCATGACCTCGTGAACGATGAGTGTGCGGGAGTTCGCGTTGTGCTCGGCGAGCACGTTGCGGGCGTAACGCGCCCCCATCTCGGCGGCCGTGTCGGCGCCCAGCGACTGGCGGATCGGGATCACGTCGTTGTCGATCGTCTTCGGAAGCCCGACGACGGTGAGCCCGTAGTCGTTGTCCGCGAGGTACGCGGCCAGGTCGGCGGCGGTCGTGTTGGTGTCGTCGCCCCCGATCGTGTGCAGGATCGTCACGCCGTCCGCCACGAGGCGGTCCGCCGCCACCTTGAGCGGATAGGCGTGCTCAGCGATGAGGCCTCGCCGGATGAGGTCCTTGGTGTTGGTGAGCTTGACGCGTGAGTTGCCGATCGGAGACCCCCCGAACTCCTTGAGCACGCCGACGCTCGCGCGGACCTCCGGCGTGACCGTGAAGAAGTCCCCCGAAAGGAGCCCCTGATAGCCATGACGGTAGGCGATGATCTCGATCTCGGGCGCGACCGCGGTGTAGCGCTCGATCAGGCCACTGACCGCCGTGGACAGGCAGGGGGCGAACCCGCCGGCGGTGAGGAGTGCGACTTTGTGAGCCATGGGGAGAGCCTTCCGTGACAGGGTCGGGGGGAGTGGTGATGCAGCCAAGCCTAGGGGCGGGGTCGCCCGTCGTCGCCTGTTTCGGCGGCTGGAACCGTACCCGCCCCCCGGACGCGTTGCGTGCGGTCCGCCGGGTGCTGGCAGACTGGGGGCGACCCCACCCCCGGTCCCCAGGAGGCCCCTCATGCCCCGATTCCGCTTTTCTGACGCACGTGACGAGCGCGGCGTTTCGATGTCCGCTTTCGTGGCGGTCGTGGTTCTGGCGCTGCTCCTCATGGCGGGCCTTGTCGTGGACGGCGGCGCGCAGGCCGTGGCCGCGCGCCGCGCCGAACAGGCAGCCGCGGAGGCAGCGCGAGCCGCGGTGGACGCCGGCGCCACCGCGCGGGTCGGTGGGGCTGCTCTCGACGTCGGGGCGATGCGTGCCGCCGGAGAGGCCGTCCTCGGCGCTCGCCAGGTCTCCGGCGTCGTGTCGGTCACCGGCGCGGGCGTCCGGGTCGAGACGACGGTCACCGTCGAGACGACCGTCTTGAGCGTGATCGGAATCGGCTCGTTGCGGGGCGTAGGGGCGGCGGAGGCGGAACTCCGGACTCCCTGACGGGGCCGCGGCCACGGTCCACGACGGGTCTAGCATGACGGGATGGCCCACATCACAGGATCGATCCGCATTGCGGCTCCCGTGGAGCAGGTGTTCGACACCGCCGCCGACTCCCGCAACGAACCCTCCTTCAATCCGGCCATGACCCAGGTGATCCTCGTGACCCCCGAGCCGGTGGGCCTGGGCAGCAGGTTCGTTGCCCACATGGGCAAGGCCGGCATGGAGATGAGGGTGGAACTCACCGAGTTCGATCGGCCGCGCAGGCTCGGGTCCACCACCACGAGCTCGATGATGGAGACGTCGGGGACGTTGACGTTCACGCCCGATCAGGACGCCACTGTCATGGCCTGGGATTGGGAGGTGCGCCCGAAGGGCTGGTTCTGGCTCCTCGGACCGTTGGTCGGGCCGCTGGGCCTCCGGATGGAACGCCGGATCTGGGCTGGGTTGAAGCGGAAACTCGAAGCAGGCGGAGAGACCGGAGCGCGCGGCATCGGCTGAGTTGGGGGACCCCTGTCCCAAGCTACTGTCGTGTCAGGCTCGCGCCCATCCGCTGGACCGCCTGGGTGACGATCTCGGGCGACGTGGCGAGATTCAGCCGGACGAACTGGCGGTATTCGCTGCCGAACTGGACGCCCGGGTTCAGGGCCACGCGGGCCGTCCGGAGGAAGTGGCTGGCGGGATCGGTCAGGCCGAGCGCCGAGCAGTCGAGCCAGGCGAGGTAGGTGCCGGGGGCCACGAGGTAGCGCACCCCCGGGAGGTGCTCGGCCACGAGCCGGGCCA
>CAZZGU010000054.1:7971-12988 GCA_964653755.1 uncultured Nigerium sp.
CACGGCGATCAGCGCCTTGTTCGCGGTGACCTCGGCCATCACCTCGTCGACCCAGTCCTGGGCGGCGAGCAGCGCCGTGGTGTGGGCGATCGAGGCGAGATGCCCGGTTGACTGGTTGGCAAGAGGTGGGAGAGCCGCGAAGACAGCTGCGGCGTCCCCCCCACGCACGAAGAGCCCGGCCTTGAAACCCGCAAGGTTCCACCCCTTGCCTGCCGACGTGGTGACGACGGCGCCGGACGCCTCGGGCAGCGACAGCAGCGGCACGAAACCGGCGCCCGCATCGACGAGGACCGCGTGGATCTCGTCGGCCACGAGCAGGACGTCGTGCCGCGCGCAGAGCGTCGCCACCTCCCGGAGTTCGTCCGCGGTGTGGACGGTCCCCGTCGGGTTGTGGGGCGAGCACAGGAGATAGGCGGCCGGGCGGCCCGGGCCGGCGAGGGCGCGCTCGATGCCGCCGAGGTCCAGGCGTCCGGCGCCGGTGAGGTGGACCTCGACGATCCGCCGACCGTACCCCTCCACGACCTGGCGGAACGGGGGGTAGATCGGCGGGTTCACCAGGACGCCGTCGCCTTCCGCGGTGTTGCCCAGCAGGAGGGCCAGGATGGCGTTCATGACGTCACCGGAGCGCCGCACCTGGTGGGTGACGTCGAGTTGCCAGCCCCACCGCTCGACGGCCATGGCCGCGAAGGCGTTCGCGTACCGCGTCCCCCAGGGGTACCCCGTGTCACCCCGCTCCAGGGCAGCGGTCACGGCATCGACGACCGCAGGGTGCGTCGCGACGTCCATCTCGGCGACCCACAGCGGGAGGACGTCGGGCGGGTAGGCCCGCCACTTCAGGCTCGTACGACTGCGGAGGTGTTCCTCAAGGAGGGCGAGCAACGGCATGGCGGCCATTGTGGCACCCGCGGGACACCGGCGGGGCACGCCTCTAAGGTGGGGCCCATGGCCCGCTACTTCGACGTCCACCCCGAGAACCCGCAACCGCGCGCCCTCGCCCAGGTCGTCGAGATCCTGCGCGCCGGGGGGCTGGTCGCCTACCCGACGGACTCCGGCTACGCGCTCGGCTGCACGCTGAACAACCGCGACGGCCTGGACCGGATCCGGCAGATCCGTCACCTGGACCGGCGCCACCACTTCACGCTCGTCTGCGCGGACTTCGCCCAATTGGGCCTGTACGCCCAGATGGACAACGACGTGTTCCGCGCGATCAAGGCGGTCACCCCCGGCCCCTACACCTTCATCCTCAAGGCCACCCGGGAGACTCCGAAGGCCATGATGCACGAGCGCAAGCGCACGGTCGGATTCCGGATCCCGGCCCACGTCACCGCGCGGGCGCTTCTGGAGGAGCTGGGGGAGCCGCTCATGTCGAGTTCGCTCATCCTCCCCGGTGCCGAGGAACCCCTCCTAGACGGTTGGATCGCCAAGGAGGAACTCGACCACCAGATCGACGCGGTCCTGGACTCCGGCGACTGTGGCCGCGGCCACACGACGGTGGTCGACTTCAGCGAGGACGACGTCGTCATCGCACGGGTGGGCGCCGGCGACCCGAGCCTGTTCGAATAGGCCCGACGGCTGGACGCCGCCCCCGAGATCGGGAGAGGATCACAGGCATGGACACCGACGTCATCGTGGTGGGGGCCGGGCTCGCCGGCCTGCAGTGTGCGCGCACCCTCGCCAGGGCGGGAGTGGCAGCCCGCGTGCTCGAGGGTTCGGACGCCGTGGGCGGCCGCGTCCGCACCGATCTGATCGACGGATTCACGTGCGACCGTGGTTTCCAGATCCTCAATCCGGCCTATCCCGAGTTGCGGCGGCACGTGGACGTGCGGGCCCTTCACCTGCAGCCGTTCGGCCGAGGGGTCGCCGTGCGTCGCGACGCCGGGCTCACGGTGCTCGCCGATCCGGTCCACCACCCCCGCTTCGCCGTCTCGACGGTCCTGAGCGGGGTCGTCGGCCCGCGGGACGTGGCCGCGTTGGCGCGCTGGCTCGCTCCTGCGCTCGTCCCGCAGCGCGACGTTCTCGAAGCCCCGGACGCCTCGCTGAGCGAATCGCTGGACGAGGCGGGCCTGCGAGGGCCGCTCCGGGACCTGCTCGAGCGCTTCCTCGCCGGGGTGCTGCTCGACGACACCGGGGCGACCTCGGCGAACGTGGTCCGCCTGCTGGTGCGGTTCTTCGCGTTCGGCACCCCCGGGCTGCCTGCGCAGGGGATGGCGGCGCTTCCGGCCCAGCTGGCCGCCGGGCTGCCGGCCCCGGTGGAACTGGGTCGGACGGTGACGTCCGTGGAGCGGTCGGGTCAGGGCTGGGCGGTGCGCCTGGCTGACGGGGAATCCCTGACCGCCGCCCAGGTCGTCGTCGCGACAGACCCCGTCGCCGCGGGCCGCCTGGCCGGGATCACCCCGCCGGCGATGCGGGGCGTGATGACGTGGTGGTTCGGGGCGGACGCCGCACCGAGCGACTCGCCGTTCCTGCACCTCGACGCACGGTCGGCGGCCGGCCCGGTGGTGAACAGCGCGATCATCAGCAACGCGGCCCCCTCCTACGCACCCGCCGGCCGCCACCTCATCCAGGCGAGCGCCTTGCTGCCGGCGTCGGGGGCCCAGCCGTCCGAGCCGGACGTCCGCACGCAGCTCGCGGGCATCTACGACCACGACACCGCCCGCTGGGAGACGCTCGCGGTGCACGTGATCCCCGAGGCGCTGCCGGCGCGCGTCCCCCCCTCGGACGCAGGCCTCCCGGTCGCCCTCGACGGCGGGTTGTTCGTCTGCGGTGACCACCGCGACACCCCGTCGATCCAGGGTGCCCTGGTCAGCGGACGCCGCGCCGGCGAGGCGGTCCTGGCCCGCGTGGGCAAGGCCGGAGCGAAGGGAGCCCAGGCATGATCTACCTGCCCGTGACGGCCCGCGAGGTCGTCCTGTCCGGCTGGGCGGGCCGTCCCTCCGGCCTGTCGATCGACCCGATCGGCGTCGAGTGTGTGCCGCGTGTGCGCGGCGCGGGGCGTCACCCCTACCTGCACGTCCTCGCCCACCGGGACCTCCAGCCCGCCCGCATCCGCGCCTGGCAGATGCGCCAGGTGGCCCAGCACCTCGTGCGCCGCGAGGCACCCAAGGCGTCCGGTGACGAACTCAACCGCCTGACCGACGACCGGCTGGCGGCGCTCGGTGGACTGGCCTGGACGCCGGCCACGGTGGTGCTGGACGGCCGCGGAATGCCCGTGAGCCGGTGGCAGGTGGAGCCGCGCCTGTGGGCCGCCTACGCCGAGATCGGGGAGGACCGCGTCGCGCTCATCGGCAGCGACATCCCGCTCGACGCCGTCGAGTTGCGCACGGCGTCCGCTGAGGAAGCGCTGCGCCTGCGCACCGACGCGATGCGGGTCTGACCCTCGTCAGCCGCCCATCCCGACGGGCTCGAACGCCAGTCGGTCGGGTGTGCCCGCGTGCCGCGCGTTCTTGTGCGCCGTGGCGACCATGAGCTTGATGCGGTTCAGTTGATTCACCTCGGAGGCGCCCGGGTCGTAGTCGATCGACACCACATTGGCGTGGGGGTACATGCGCCGCAGTTCCCGGAACATCCCCTTGCCGACGACATGGTTGGGCAGGCACGCGAACGGCTGCGCACAGATGATGTTCGGCGTCCCCGACTCGATGAGCTCCATCATCTCCCCGGTCAGGAGCCAGCCCTCACCGGCCGTCGTCCCCAACGAGATGATCGTCTCGGCCCGCCGTGCCATCGTCTCGATGTCGGACTGAACCGTGAACTTGCCGGTCCGGGCCAGCGCCCGGTTGGCCGGCCGCTGGTAGGACTCCACGAGCCACAGGGCGAGCTTCTGCGCCCGGACGCCCTTGACGGACCCGAGCCCGAGGTTCGCGAGCTGCCAGTCTCCGCTGTACAGGGCCTGGAGGAAGAACTCCAGCAGCCCCGGCAGGACGGCCTCGCAGCCCTCGTCCTCGATGACCCGGATCGCGTCGTTGTTCGCGTCGGGCTGGAACTTCACCAGGATCTCCCCGACGAGGCCCACCCGGGGCCTGCGCGGCTCACCCGTGAGCGGCAGCGCGTCGAAGTCGTCGACGATGTGGTCGATGAGCCAGCCGTACCCGAGCCTCCGGTTGAGGGTGGGCGAGTAGCCGCCGTGGGTGAAGAACTCCTGGGCCAGCGCATCCCACTTGGCGTACAGCGCCTGCGCGCTGCCCGGCACCCTCTCGTAGGGACGCACCCGGAGCAGGACGGTCTGGAGGAGGTCGCCCAGGACGATCGCCTGGACAGCCTTGTGCAGCAGCGCGGGCGACAGCTTGAAGCCGGGCGACTCCTCCAGCCCCTGGGCGCTGATCGCGAGCACCGGAACCTGCGGATAGCCGGCGTCCGCGAGCCCCTTGCGCAGCATGCCCGCGTAGTTCGTGGCCCGGCACATGCCGCCGGTCTGCGTGATGGCGACCGAGGAGTGGTCGGGGTCGGCCCCGCCGGTGAGGAAGGCGTTGATGAGCTGGCCCACGACCATGACCGCGGGGTAGCAGACGTCGTTGTTGACGAACTTCAGGCCGACCTCGACGTCCTCGGTCGAGGCGTGGTCGAGCAGCTTCATGTTGTAGCCCATCCGGTTGAAGACCGGCACGACCAGGCGGAAGTGGATCGGGGCCATCTGCGGGGCGTAGATCGTGTGCGTCTTGCGCGCCTGCTTGGTGAACACGGGGTACTGCGTCGCCTCGTCGGGATAGGTGACGATCTCGGTGGACACCCGTCGCTCGGACGTGGCCGCCTTCAGGGAGCGCAGGCGGATCTTCGCGGCACCGAGGTTCGAGACCTCGTCGATCTTCAGCACGGTGTAGACGTCGCCGGCCGCCTCCAGGATCTCCTGGACCTGGTCGGTGGTGACCGCGTCGACGCCGCAGCCGAACGAGTTGAGCTGCACGAGCTGCAGATCCGGCTCGCTGCGGACCATCCCGGCAGCGTCGTAGAGACGCCGGTGGTAGGTCCACTGGTCGCGCACGCGCAGCGGTTCGGCCAGGCTGCCCGGCTCGCTGACGGA
>CAZZGU010000055.1:0-12796 GCA_964653755.1 uncultured Nigerium sp.
GAGAATCGTTACGTCGCCGAGCATCACCCGTTCACCGCCGTCATGGAGGAGGACGAGGCGCTGATGGAGACCGACCCCGGCGCTGTGCGCGCGAAGTCCTACGACCTCGTACTAAACGGCGTGGAGATGGGCAGCGGCTCCATCCGGATTCACCAAAGCGAGCTCCAGGAGAAGATGTTCCGCCTGCTGGGCTTCACCAAGGAGGAGGCTTGGAGCCGGTTCGGGTTCCTGCTGGAGGCCTTCCAGTACGGTACCCCGCCCCACGGCGGGATCGCTTTCGGGCTCGACCGCCTGGTCATGCTGCTCGGGGGGTTCGAGACGATCCGCGACGTCATCGCCTTCCCGAAGTCCGGCGGTGGGTTCGACCCGCTCACCGAGGCGCCCACCACCATCACCGCGCAGCAACGCAAGGAGGCGGGCGTGGACGCCAAACCGGTGGAGAAGGCGCAGCAGCCCGTCGGGTGACGGGCTCTGTCGGTGGCTCAGGGCCGGTGGCTCAGGCCTCAGTGCCGGGTTCGGGCTCGGCCAAAAGGCTGTGCAGGCTCCGGCGAGCTCCGGACAGGACGCTCGTGGCGCGGAGGATCCGGTCAGGATCGGCGTCCAGGGCCACCGCGCGCACAGCCATGGCCAGCGCATCGAGTTCGTGGCGCAGTGAGCCGGCCGACGGCGCGCCGAGGGTTCGGGGGTCACGGGCGGCGTCCGGCCCGGCCGCGTCCCAGGGCATTGGATCGACCGCAGCGGCTGCGGTCTCGCCCGCGGGGGTGAGCCGGTAGGCCCGCTGCCCCTCCTGCTCGTCGGCCCTGATCAGGCCTTCGTCCTCAAGTTGGGCCAGGGCCGGGTAGACAGCGCCCGGGCTGGGCCGCCACGCGCCCCGGGTGCGCTCCTCGAGCGCCTGGATGATCTGGTACCCGTTGCGCGGCGCCTCGGCGAGCAGGGTCAGGATCGCCAGTCGGACCTGGCCCCGTCGCGCTCGGGGGCCGCGGGGGCCGCGGGGACCTGCGAACTCGCCGCCGAATCCTTCGTTGTGGCCGAGTCCGTCGTTGTGACGGGGGCCGTGCGGTCCTCCCCGTCCTGAGTGGCGGCCTCGGGGCCGCATGTTCATCGCGTCTTCCATGATGGTTTCCTTTCGTGTGCGATGTGATGAGATAACGATAGATCGCGATATGTCTAAACGCAAGTCCTGCCATCCGCGTCGGACGCCGAGGGCCCGTGCTGGCTGGGCGGTGCCGCAGCCTGGGGCAGGTCGCTGTCGTGGTCGCGCTGTCCGCGGCAGGCGCGCCTCCGTTGCGACGGTTGGGGACGCCTGCGCCGGGAACGGACAAACGCGCGCTGAGACGCCACGCCTGAGGACAGAAGCCGCGGACACAACCGGGGCAGTTGTTCTCATGCGGCGCGGCACCGGCTGGGACGACGGCCACCCTTACCGCCGGTGGCCCAGCACGCCGGACGCCGCATGCTGACGCCACGTGCCGGACGCCACGTGCCGGACGCCGCATGCCGGACGCCGCATGCCGGTTCTGCCACGTGTGGACCAGCCGGGCCCTCGGCGTCCGAACCCGGGCCCTCGACACACGAAACCCGGGCCCTCGGCGTAGGTGCGGGCCTGGATCCCTGTAACGTCAAGGGCGTGACCGATCTCTTCGGAAACCCCGACCCCGATCGCGCTCCGCGCGGAGGATCGCTCACGGGCGCGGACCACGCGCACCTGCCTCTGGCCGTCCGGCTGCGCCCCACCACGCTGGACGAGGTCGTCGGCCAGCAGCACCTCCTCGGCCCCGGATCCCCGCTGCGGCGCCTCGCCGACGGCCAGCCGATGTCGGTCTTCCTCTGGGGGCCGCCGGGCGTGGGCAAGACGACGATCGCAGCGGTGGTGTCCCGGGCGTCCGACCGCCGATTCGTCGAACTGTCCGCGGTGACGGCCGGCGTTCGCGAGGTGCGCGCCGAATTGGAGACAGCCCGCCGGGAGTTGGCGCGCGGTGTCGCGACCGTCCTCTTCGTGGATGAGGTCCACCGGTTCAACAAGGCCCAGCAGGACGTCCTGCTGCCCGCGGTGGAGAACCGGCTCGTCACCCTCATCGCCGCCACGACCGAGAACCCGTCGTTCTCGGTGATCTCGCCGCTGCTGTCGCGGTCCCTGCTGCTCACGCTGAAACCGCTCCCCGACGCCGACATCGCCACGCTCCTGGACCGGGCCCTCACAGACCCGCGCGGCCTGCGCACCCCGGAGGGGGGGTCCTTCGAGGTCACGCCCGCCGCGCACGAGGCGCTCGTCCGGCTGGCGGCGGGGGACGCCCGGCGCGTGCTCACCTACGTTGAGGAGGCCGCCGCGTCGGCGTCCGCGCGGGGCAGCGTGACCGTCGACGCGGACGCCGTCGCGCAGGCCGTCGACCGGGCCGCCCTGCGCTACGACGCCGCGGGCGACCAGCACTACGACGTGACGAGCGCCTTCATCAAGTCGATCCGGGGGAGCGACGTGCAGGCGGCGCTGCACTACCTGGCCCGGATGATCGAGGCGGGGGAGGACCCCCGCTTCATCGCCCGGCGACTCATCATCCTCGCGAGCGAGGACGTCGGAATGGCCGCGCCGTCGGTGCTGACCACCGCCGTGGCCGCAGCCCAGGCCGTCCAGCTGCTCGGCATGCCGGAGGCGCGTATCAACCTGGCCCACGCCGTCATCGCGTGCGCGCTCGCCCCGAAGTCGAACGCCGTCATCGTCGCGATCGACGCCGCCCTCGCCGACGTGCGTGCGGGCCGGGGCGGGACGGTCCCGGCCCACCTGCGTGACGCGCACTACCCGGGCGCCGGGGGCCTCGGCCACGGAGCGGGCTACCTCTACGCTCACGACCACCCGCACGGGGTTGCCCGCCAGCAGTACCTGCCCGACGACCTCGCGGACGCCGCCTACTACCGCCCGACGCGGCACGGCAACGAGGCCTCCCTGGCGGAGCGGCTGGCGGTGCTGGAGGAGCTGCTCGGGCGGCCAGCCGTCCCGTGATGGGGGCCCACAGGAGAAGTGGACTAGTCTTCACCTGTCCAACCCCGAGAGGCCGAGGAAACACACATGTCTGTTGGAGAGATCGCCGGGCTCATCGCCGCGGTCGCCGCCGTCGCGCTCGTGGCGCTGATGGCCGTCCCCCTGCTCAAGCTCGGGCGCGTCCTCGAAGAACTGCGCCTGGCAATCCGTGATCTGGGGCACAACTCGGTGCCGATCCTGCAGGAGCTCAAGGGCACCGTGACCGCCACGAACGAGGAGATCGGCAAGCTCGCGCTCGTCACCGAGGACGTCTCGAAGGCCAGCGCGCACGCCGTCGTCGTCACCGACAATGCCGCGCGGCTCTCCACTTTGTTCTCGGCCACGCTGGGGGGGCCGCTCATCAAGACCGCGGCGGCCACCTACGGCGTCCGGCAGGCATTCAAGGGCCGGCCCGCTCGCGGGAAGGGGAAGTGAGGCCATGGGCACGCGCCTTTTCTGGTTCGCGGTCGGTGTCGGGGTGACGGCGTTCGTCGTCGTGAAGGGACGCGAGTACGTCCGGCGCCTGACGCCCGAGGGCGTCCGCGAGCAATTCGTCGAGACCGGCGCCACCGCCCGGACGTGGGTCGCCGACGTGGTCGACACCTTCCGGGACGCCCGTGCCGAGCGCGAGGCGGAGCTCCGCGAGACGCTCGGATTCCCCGGGGAGGTCCGGACCGCATGAAGACCGCCGAGATCAGGCGTCGGTTCCTCGACTACTTCGTCGGCGCCGGCCACACGCTCGTGCCGTCGGCGCCCCTGGTCTACAACGACCCCACGCTGCTCTTCGTGAACGCGGGCATGGTGCCGTTCAAGCCCTACTTCACCGGCGCGGAGGACGCCCCGTTCCCGACGGCCACGAGCTGCCAGAAGTGCGTCCGGACCCTCGACATCGACGAGGTCGGCAAGACCACCCGGCACGGCACGTTCTTCCAGATGAACGGCAACTTCAGCTTCGGTGACTACTTCAAGGAAGGCGCGATCCAGCACGCCTGGCAGTTGGTCACCGGGTCGCAGGCGTCCGGCGGGCTGGGGTTCGACCCTGACCTGGTGTGGGTCACCGTGCTCGGCCCCGGCCACCACCCCGACTTCCCCGACGGCGACGCCGAGGCGGTCGCCCTCTGGAAGGCGGTGGGCCTGCCCGAGGAGCGGATCCAGCGCCGCGACCTCAAGGACAACTACTGGAGCATGGGCGTGCCCGGCCCGGGCGGCCCGTGTTCGGAGATCTACATCGACCGCGGCCCGGCCTTCGGCCCCGACGGCGGCCCGATCGTGGATGAGGACCGCTTCCTCGAGATCTGGAACCTCGTCTTCATGCAGCAGGAGCTGTCGGCTGTCCGCGCGAAGGACGACTTCGACGTGCTCCGCCCGTTGCCCAAGAAGAATGTCGACACCGGCATGGGCCTGGAGCGTGTTGCCTACCTGCTGCAGGGCAAGGACAACATGTACGAGATCGACCAGATCTTCCCGGTGATCCAGAGGGCGTCTGAACTCTCCGGGCGACGCTACGGCGCCGGCCGCGATGACGACATCCGCATGCGTGTTGTCGCGGACCACGTCCGCAGCTCCCTGATGCTCATGACGGACGGCGTGACGCCCGGCAACGAGGCGCGCGGCTACGTGCTCCGCCGCCTGCTGCGCCGCAGCGTCCGCGCCATGCGGCTCCTCGGTGTCCACGACCCGGTGCTGCCCGAACTGCTGCCCGTGTCGAAGGCGCAGATGGAGGAGTCCTACCCCGAGATCACCGCCGAGTGGGCGCGCGTGTCCCAGGTCGCCTACGCAGAAGAGGAGGCGTTCCGACGCACCCTGGCAGCGGGCACCCAGATCTTCGACGTCGCGGCCACCCGGGCCAGGGATTCCGCCAGCGGCGTCCTGCCCGGGGACGAAGCCTTCCAGTTGCACGACACCTACGGCTTCCCCATCGACCTCACCCTCGAGATGGCCGCCGAGCAGGGCCTCGAGGTGGATCAGGCCCAGTTCCGCCGGCTCATGGCCGAACAGAAGGAGCGTGCCAAGGCCGACGCCCGCGCCAAGAAGGGCGGCACGGTGGCCACCGAGGCCTACCGGACCCTGCGCGCCGACGGGGAGACCGCCTTCCTCGGCTACACCGAGTTGTCCGCGGAGTCGACCGTGCGCGGGATCGTCCACGACGGACGGATCGTCCGCACCGCGAAGCCCGGCCAGGTGGTCGAGGTCGTGCTGGAGGAGACCCCGTTCTACGCCGAGGCGGGTGGCCAGGACGCCGACCAGGGCGTGCTGAGCGCGGACGGCGTCACGCTCGAGGTGCTCGACGTCCAGAAGCCGGTGCAGGGCCTGATCGTCCACAAGGTGTCCGTGACCGACGGCGAACTGGCTGCCGGCGCGAAGCTGGTGGCCGCGGTCAACCCGGACACCCGCTTCGGTGGCAGTCAGGCGCACACTGCGACCCACGTCATCCACGCCGTGCTGCGCAGGATTCTCGGGCCGACCGCCGTGCAGGCGGGCTCCTTCAACAAGCCGGGCTATCTGAGGTTCGACTTCAACTCCCAGGTGGCCCTCACCCCGGCGATGCGCGAGGAACTCGAGGGGCTCTCCAACGAGGCCATCCGGTCCGACTACGAGGTGTCCGATCGCCAAATGCCGCTGGCTGATGCCAAGGCGCTGGGTGCGATGGCGATGTTCGGCGAGAAGTACCCCGAGATCGTCCGCGTCGTGGAGATGGGGGGCCCGTTCAGCCGCGAGCTGTGCGGCGGCACCCATGTGCGTTCGTCCGCGCAGATCGGGTTGCTGACGCTGCTCGGCGAATCGTCGGTGGGCGCCGGCGTCCGGCGTGTCGAGGCGTTCGTCAGTACGGACGCCTTCGGGCACCTCGCCAAGGAGCGCGCTCTCGTGCACTCGCTGGCCGACCTGCTCAAGGTCCAGCCCGAGCAGCTCGGCGACCGGGTCGAACGGATCGTCGCCCAGCTCAAGGCCGCCGAGAAGGAGATCGCGGAGCTCAAACGCCGCGAACTGCTCGCCAGTGTGACCTCGTTGGCCGCGTCCGGGCAGGGCGTCGGAGCCTTCCGGCTGGTCGCCGCGCAGTTGCCCGGAGTCAACGGGGCCGACCTGCGGACGCTCGCGCTCGAGATCCGCCAGGCGCTGACGGACCACGCCGTGGTCGTGGCACTCGTGGGGGGCGAATCCGCCAAGCCCGTGGTCACGGTCGTGACCAACGAGGCGGCCCGCGCGGCCGGAGCGCGGGCTGGTGCCCTCGTGGCCCAGGCAGCCACCCATCTCGGCGGACGAGGCGGCGGCAAGGACGACATCGCCCAGGGGGGCGGCTCGAACGCGGCGGGGGCCGCGGACGCCCTTGCGACGATCCGGCGAACCCTGGCAGGGTCGTGACGGGCGTCCTGCTCGCCCTCGACTGGGGGCGGGCGCGGATCGGGGTCGCAGCCTGCGACCCGAACCGTACCCTCGCGTTCCCGATCGAGACGATCACCAACGCCTCCGACGTCGGGCGTGTGCGGCGCCGGCTGAAGGAACTGGTGGCCGAGTACGAACCGGTCGGGTTCGTCGTCGGGTTGCCCCGACACTTGGTGGGGGTCGAGGGCCAGTCGGCCGAGTGGGTGCGCGGAAGAGCCGCCTGGCTGGCCTCCCGCTTCAAGGCGCTGAGCGTGCGCCTGGTCGATGAGCGGCTCACCACGGTTGAGGCGTCGCGGCAGTTGCGCGAGGCCGGGCGCGACGCGCGAGCCCAGCGCTCGGTGATCGACCAGGCCGCAGCCGTGGCAATCTTGACCCATGCCCTCGAGGTGGAGCGCAACACCGGCCTCCCCGCGGGCGAACTGATCAGCACGGGAAGGATCGACAGCTGATGGCAGGTCGTCGCTACACGGACGAGCCTCTGCGCGACCCCGAAACGGGGCAGTGGGACACGAGAGAACTCCGACACCGGGCCAAGGGCTGGCTGGCAGTGCTGCTGGCCGTGGCCGTGCTGGGCGGGGGTCTCTGGTTCGTGGGGGACAGGGCCTGGAACGCCTGGATGACGTTCCGCACCGCCGAGGACTTCATCGGCGAGGGTGTCGAGGAGATCGAGGTCACGATCCCCAAGGGAACGAGCATGGGCGGCATCGGGGAGATCCTCCAGGAGGCCGGCGTCGTCAAGTCGGGGAAGACGTTCCAGCAGTACGCGCTGACGCGTCCCGACGAGTCGGCCAGGATCCAGGCCGGCCGCTACCGGATGCTGACGCAGATCCCGGCGTCGCTGGCGTTCGACATGCTGCTCGACACGAAACGGATCATCCGGAACATGATGCAGTTGCGCGAGGGCCAGCGGCTCACCGAGCAGGTCGAGGCGATGTCCGCCGCCTCGAGCCTCCCCCTCGAGCAGTTCCAGGCCGTGCTCGACAACCCGGCTGACCTCGGCCTGCCGACCTGGTCCCAGGACCGTCCCGAGGGCTTCTTCTTCCCCGACACCTACGAACTGCCCGAGAACCCGACCGCCCTGGGCGTCATGAAGATCCCCGCGGCGCAGTTCGTCAAGGTGACCGGTGAGATGGAGTTCGAGGCCCGCGCGCAGACCTCGCCGGCGACGGACCCCTACACCGCACTGATCGTCGCCAGCATCATCGAGCGCGAGGTCTTCATCGACGCCGATCGACCGAAGGTCGCGCGCGTGATCTACAACCGTCTTGCGGAGGGCATGGCTCTCCAGTTGGACTCGACCGTTGCCTACGCGGTCAACAAGACCGGCACGGTGTGGACGACGGCCGCCGAGCGAAATACCGACTCGCCCTACAACACGTACAAGTACCCGGGGCTGCCCCCGGGCCCGATCACGGCCCCGGCTCGTGCCGCGTTGGAGGCCGCCATCGAGCCCGCCGAGGGCGACTGGCTCTACTTCGTCCCGGTCAACCTCGAGACCGGCGAGACCGAGTTCAACGCCACCAAGGCGGACCACGACCGCAGCGTCGCCAAGTTGCAGGAGTGGTGCACGGCCAGCGACGAGAACAGGGCCAAGTGCGCCTAGCAGAACCGCCCGGCGACGGCACCACCCGCTGCGCCGTGGTCGGTCACCCGGTCGGGCACTCGCTGTCCCCGGCGATCCACCGCGCCGCCTACGCCACCCTCGGGCTTGACTGGAGCTACGAACTCCACGACCTTCTGCCCGACGAGTACGAGGGGTTCGTCGCGTCGCGGGACGGCTCCTGGCGGGGGCTGTCGGTGACAATGCCCCACAAGGAGGCCACCGCCCGGCTCGGCGTCCCGGACGCCGACGTGCGGCTCACGGGCGTGGCCAACACGCTCGTGTGGGAGGACGACGGCTCGCGTCACTGTCACAACACCGACATCGCCGGCCTCGTGGACGCAGTCGGTGCCGGCGTCCACGAGGTCCCGCGGGCGGCCACCATCCTCGGCACGGGCGCAACGGCCACGTCCGCCGTCGTGGCGAGCCTGAGGCTGGGACTGGCGGACGTCGAGATCCTCGGGCGGGACCCGGGCAAGGCCCGACGGCTGGCGGAGTGGGCCAGGTCGCTGGGCGTCCCGGCCCGCACGGGTGACTGGGGACGGTCCCCGGCTGTCGCGGACGGCCTCGTGCTCTCCACGGTGCCCTCGGCCGCCGTCGACCCGGTCCTCGACTCGCTCGGCCTCGAGGGTTCCCGGCCGCCGGCGGTCGTTTTCGACGTCATCTACGACCCCTGGCCGACGCCACTGGCCGCGCGGGCCGAGGCGGCCGGCCTTGCCGTCCTCAGCGGGCTGGACCTCCTCGTCCACCAGGCCGTGCACCAGGTGCGCCTCATGACCGGACACGAGGTCGCGGCGTCCGCGTTGCTGTCTGCCGCGCGGGCCGAACTGGGTCGCCGCCAGGCCGCGTGACACACTAGCCCGCATGCTGCGCTACCTCACGGCCGGGGAGTCCCACGGGCAGGCCCTGGTCGCCACGATCGAGGGCATCCCCGCCCACGTCGCCGTCACCTCGGATGACATCACCGAAGCCCTCGCCCGCCGGCGTCTCGGCGTCGGTCGGGGTGCGCGGATGAAGTTCGAGGTGGACGCGGTGACCCTGGTGGCGGGCGTCCGTCACGGGAAGACGCTCGGGTCGCCGATCGCGATCATGATCGGGAACACCGAGTGGCCGCGCTGGGAGACCGTCATGGCCGCGGACCCCGTGGACGCCGACGCGCTGGCCGCCCAGGCGCGCAACGCCCCGCTGACGCGCCCGCGTCCGGGTCACGCAGACCTGGCGGGCATGGAGAAGTACGACTTCGACGAGGCCCGACCGATCCTGGAGCGCGCCTCTGCGCGGGAGACGGCCGCGCGCGTCGCCCTCGGCCGCGTGGCAGCGAACTTCCTCGCGCAGGCGTACGGGGTCGGCATCGTGAGCCACGTCGTCGAGATCGGGCCCGTGATCAGCGCGTCGGCGCGCCTCCCCGGCGTGGCCGATCGCGACGCGGTGGACGCCGACCCCATGCGGTGCTTCGACGCGGCCGCCTCCGCCGCGATGCAGGCGGAGGTCGAGGCGGCCCGGACCGAAGGCGACACCGTCGGCGGCGTGGTGGAGGTGCTGGCCTACGGACTGCCCCCGGGCATCGGCTCGCACACGCAGGGCGATCGCCGGCTGGACTCCCGGCTGGCCGGGGCGCTCATGGGAATCCAGGCGATCAAGGGCGTCGAGGTCGGGGACGGCTTCCTCCTGGCTCGGACGCGCGGGTCGCTCGCTCACGACGAGATGGTCCCCGGGGGCGGCCGCATCGAGCGGCTCACCCACCGCTCGGGGGGAACCGAGGGCGGCATGAGCACGGGCGAGGTCCTGCGCGTGCGGGCGGCCATGAAGCCCATCGCGACGGTCCCGCGTGCGTTGCGCACCATCGACGTCGCAACCGGCCAGCCCGCGCAGGCCCACCACCAGCGCTCGGACGTGTGCGCGGTGCCTGCGGCCGGGGTTGTGGCCGAGGCCATGGTGGCGCTCGTGCTGGCCGAGCTGTTCCTGGAGAAGTTCGGGGGCGACTCCCTGGCCGAGACCCGGCGCAACCACGCGGCCTACCGGGCCCGACTCGCCGAGCGGGGGCTCGCGTGAACCGGACCATCGCCCTCATCGGGGCTTCGGGGGCGGGCAAGTCCACGGTCGGGCGCATGCTCGCGGCGCGCCACGACCTTGCGTTCACCGACGTGGACGCCGAGATCGAGCGCAGCACAGGGCAGCTCATCCGGGAGATTTTCGCTGACCATGGCGAGGCCCACTTCCGTGCGCTGGAGCGGGACGCGACGCTCGCGGCGCTGGCCCGCCCGGGCGTCGTGAGCCTGGGGGGAGGCGCGCCCATGACCCCAGACATCCGCGAGGCGCTGGCCGGGTGCGCGGTCGTCTACCTGGCTGTGGATGTCCACCACGCCGCCAAACGGATCGGCCTGGACGACGCCCGGCCTCTGCTCGCCGGCGGCGGGATGCGCTCGCGCCTGATCCGGATGCTGGCCGAACGGGTGCCGGTCTACGAGGCGCTGGCCGACCTCACCGTTGACACCCGTGACGCAGACCCGGACGTCGTGGCCGACGTCGTGGCCGAGGGGCTGGGCCTGTCGTGACCACGATCCACGTGAATGCCGAGCGTCCCTACGAGGTCACCGTCGCCCGCGGCAGCGCCGGGCGGCTGGCGGGAGCCGTCGCCGGCTGCGACCGGGTCGCCCTCGTCCACCCGCGAGTTCTGACCCGTCAGGCTGAGGAGCTCGCGGCGTCCGTGGCCGCCGACGTGACGCTCCTCGCCGTCCCCGACGCGGAGAAGGCCAAGACCGCCAAGGTCCTGGACGGCTGCTGGCGGGTGCTGGCGGAGGAGGGCTTCACCCGCTCGGACGCGGTCGTGGGTCTGGGCGGTGGCGCGACCACTGACCTGGCGGGCTTCCTCGCTGCGACGTGGCTGCGGGGCGTACGGTGCGTGCTCGTGCCGACCACCGTCCTGGCGATGGTGGACGCCGCCATCGGGGGGAAGACAGGGATCAACCTGCCGCAGGGCAAGAACCTGGTGGGCGCCTTCTGGGAGCCGGCCGCCGTGCTCGTCGACCCCGACTTCCTCGACACGCTGCCGCGCGACGAGCTGCGAGGGGGACTTGCCGAGATGGTCAAGCACGGTTTCATCGCCGACCCCGAGACGCTCCGGCTGTTCGAGGCGGATCCCGCCGCGATGCTCGACCCGCACAGCGAGGCACTGGCCACCGCGATTGAACGTTCCATCGCGATCAAGGCCGCCATCGTGGCCCGGGACCTGCGCGAGTCCACGTCCGTGGGCAAGCAGGTGGGCCGCGAGGTCCTCAACTACGGACACACCCTCGGACACGCCGTCGAACGCCGTGAGCGCTACCGCTGGCGGCACGGGTACGCGGTCAGCGTCGGACTGGTCTTCGCCGCCACCCTGGCGCGCAACCTCGGACGCCTCGACGAGGCGGCCGTCGCGCGTCACCGAGCCGTTCTGTCCTCGGTGGGCCTCCCCACGACCTACGACGGCGACGCGTGGCCTGAGCTGCGCGCCGCGATGAACCTGGACAAGAAGACCCGGGGTTCGGCGCTGCGCTTCGTGGTGCTGGACGCCGTCGCCGACCCCGGCATCGCCCTCGCCCCAGACGAGGACCTGCTTGCCGCCACCTACGCCGAGATTGCGAGCTAGACCGTGTACATTCCGCGCCACTTCGAGATGACCCCCGCCCAGGCCACCGAACTACTGGCCAGCGCCGAGACGATTCAGCTCGTGACGGCTCACGAGACGGGTCCGGTGGCAACCCTGCTGCCTGCCGTGCACGTTCCCGACGAGGGCCTGGGGGCGTTCTTCCTGCACGTGACCCGCACCAACGCCCAGTGGCAGGACACCGGGCTCGGCCAGGCGCTCGCGATCTGCTCCGGCCCGGACGCCTACATCGCGCCGGAGTGGCTGGCGTCCTTCACGGAGTCACCCGGGGTCCCCACGTGGAACTACGTGACCGTCCACGCGTACGGCGAGCTCGTCGTCCACGACGACCGGGAGTGGGTCCTGGCCTGTGTGCGCCGGCTGAGCCTGCGCCACGGCTACGACGTGGGGCTCCTGGACGAGCAGACCCTGGACCGGATGCTGCGGCCCATCGTGGGTCTTGAGCTCCGGATCGAGCGGGTCGAGGCCAAGGCGAAGCTGTCCCAGAATCGGGCGCCCGCGGACGTGGCGGGGATCGTCGCCGGGCTGCGGCACGCGGGCGAGGGCGAGCTCGCCGAGGTGACCGCGTCGATCTCCCTGCCGCACGCCGAGGCGCGGTACGCCATGCTGGACGGCATCCGTACGTCCCGCCGGCTCGGTCCGGTGCAGCCGACGCCCGGGTCGTGAGGTAGACTCGCCCCCCGGTAACGAACGGGCACGTCGGAAGGCACGCGGGTGGCATCGACCAACGATCTGAAGAACGGCATGGTCCTCGACCTGGACGGACAACTCTGGACCGTTCAGTGGTTTCAGCACCACAAGCCGGGCAAGGGCAACACGGTCGTGCGCACCAAGCTCAAGCACGTCCTGACCGGCAAGGTCGTCGACAGGACCTTCAACTCCGACACCAAGGTGGACACCGCGACCGTCGACCGGCGTGAGATGCAGTACCTCTACCACGACGGGCACGCCTTCGTGTTCATGGACACGAGCACGTACGACCAGGTCCCCCTGCCGGACGACATCGTCGGCGACGCCAAGGACTACCTGCTGGAGAACCAGCTCGCGACCGTCGCTCTCCACGAGGGGACGCCGCTCTACATCGACCTGCCGGCCTCGGTCGAGCTCGAGATCACCTACACCGAGCCCGGGCTGCAGGGCGATCGCAGCACCGGTG